>NZ_MWZE01000023.1 GCF_002259525.1 Rickettsia endosymbiont of Culicoides newsteadi
CTCATTCTTAGTTAATACTTTTTCTCTTAATTATTCAATAATTATTTCATTCCTATATCATTCCAGCGGAATGTGGGTATAAGTTTGTAAGCCAGCGAATTCCATCAGGGCTATAGGGTAAATTTAAAGTAATTTATTAACTATAAGCCGGATACATGACTGCATTCGATTTTTTTGCTGTTATATATTATTTTTTTCTTGCATTATCGGGTAGGTCCATACATGACTATATTATAAATTCTCTTTCGAAAGAAGTCTAATGTAATATAAGATCCAAACCATTACCAAGCATAATATTTAATAACTCACTGGAACGAGGCACTACATCAAGATTCGTAGCGATATCAATATGTTGTTTAGGTAGGAGTTTGATATTTTTGTGATGCATTATATAAGATTTTACCGTTACATATTTTTTATCTAACAGTCTAACTCTAATTAATGGTATGGTCACATCACGGTCGGAGTTATTGGTTATCTGGTAGGAAACTTTAATTTGTCCTATTTCTTTATTTTGTTCAACATGGATGTTTCCTATAGTTAGGATATTATCATTTTCTTTATACAAAGCTGGTATGTTAAGTTTTTCTTGAAATAACAATAATAATAAAAGAATAATTACGCTAAACAATAATATAGGTAAAATATTTGAATGTTGGGGAGTTTTTGGTGGTAATAAAACTGGTAAATTGGCACCTTTGGTCAAAAATATTTTATTATTTTCATTAGTGCTAGCATTTTTTGCTGTATGATGATTTGATATAATTGGTGGTTGTTGTTCATCAAGATCTGCTTGCTGATACCAGATATGGTTACATTGTGAACATTTGACCTTCCTACCGGTCATACCTATTTGTTCTTTCGAAACTATAAAGTTAGTGTTACAACTTGGGCAAGAAATACTCATTTACGTACTCTAATTTAGATACTCAAATTATTTTAGTATATTAGGTTGACTTAAAGATAAAGTAAATTATGATTTTTTTTATAATTTAGCAAGGATGTTATGCAAAAACATATTAATACTATAGAAGAATTTTGGCAAATACGCGACAAATTAACCCAAAATTCAGAAAAAACTAATTATGCCAACCAAATATTGCAGGATATTATTAATGGTTTGAATCAAGGGGTAATCAGGGTTTGTAAGAAAGAAGGGGCTGATTGGCAAGTTAATCATTGGGTAAAAAAAGCTATTTTATTACATATGATGGTAACTGATCCACAAATTTACTCTGGAGATTGCATGAGGTGGTATGATAAAATTGCCCCCAAATTTTCTACAGATTATAGTACAGAATTATTTCAAACAGATGGCTGTCGTATAGTTCCCGGAGCAATTATCCGAACGGGGGTATATTTAGCAAAAAACGTTGTTGTTATGCCTTCTTTTATTAATATAGGGGCATATATAGGAGAGGGAACAATGGTTGATACCTGGGCTACTATAGGCTCATGTGTCCAAATAGGCAAGAATTGTCATATTTCCGGTGGAACAGGTATTGGTGGTGTGTTAGAACCAATCCAAAATAATCCGGTAATAATCGAAGATAATTGTTTTATAGGTGCAAGATCAGAAATAGCAGAAGGAGTTTTAGTAGAAGAGGGAAGCGTAATTAGTATGGGAGTATTTATTGGTGCTTCTACGAAGATAGTAGATAGAGAAAGTGGCAAAATAATTTATGGTAAAGTTCCAGCCTATTCAGTTGTAGTACCTGGTAGCTTGCCTGCTGATTCAGGGAAACCAAGTTTATATTGTGCCGTAATCGTTAAGCAGGTAGATGCCGGAACTAGGAGTAAAGTATCTATAAATGATTTGTTAAGAGGCAATTAAAGATATGGGAAACAACGAATTAAAGATTATAGTTGAGACCAAAACCCTAACTCATGCTCTGACTTTTGCTAATTCTGTAGTAGAGAAACGTAATGTAGTTACCGAACTTAGTCATATTAAATTATCATCGAAGGATGGTAAACTAGAGTTAATGGCTACTAATATGGAAATATATTTAAGCCAGAAAATAGCTGCTCAAGTAATAAGTGAGGGGGCAATAACAGTATCTACTAAAACATTAAATGATATAGTAAAAAAGATACCTGATAAAGATATAGTACTCAATGTGTCAAATGAAACAGAGCAGCTTGAAATTGTAGGAAAGAATTGTGCTTTTAATCTTCTAACTTTACCTGCTGACCAATTCCCCACATTAGATGATATTAATGTTGAAGCTACTTTTAAAATACCTTGTCGTGACTTTGTTAAGATGATTGAGGGTACTTTGTTTTCAGTATCTCTTGATGAAACTCGCTATAATCTTAATGGTGTTTATTTTTACGTAAAAGATGAAGAATGTTATATGGCTAGCACTGATGGTCATAGATTATCAGTGTCAGTAGTGGAAATGACCTATGAGGTTAGCGAATTTGGCGTTATTTTATCTAAAAAAACTCTCGAAGAAATTGTCAAAATATTAAAAGATCCTAAAAATATTCAGTTAGAGGTAGAAATTTTTCTAAGTGTGAATAGGGTTAAATTTGTTTGCAATGATATTATGATGGTATCAAAACTAATTGATGGAACCTTTCCAGATTACCAAGGTTTTATTCCAGTAGAAAACAACTATAAGCTTACTATTAATACCAAATTGCTAGCTGATGTTATAGATAGAGTAGCAACAATAACTATAGATAAATTTCAAGCAATAAAATTAACTTTATCAAAAGATTTACTTGAAATTACGGCTTCTGGGGAAGCAAGGGGAGCAGCCAAAGAGACTATACCACATTCACTAGATGAAAATAATTTATGTGTTTTTGATCATGAAGAATCTTTGTCTATAGGTTTTAATCCTAAATATCTTACTGAAGCCCTCAATTCTATATTAAATGCTACTAAAGCAAACCAAGTTGACCTATATTTTTTGGATGCATCATCGCCAATGTTATTAAAAACGCTTCAGAATCCTAAAGACGTTTTCGTGATTATGCCAGTTAAAGTTTGATCACCACAAGAACATCACTTATAGCTCCTTGCTAATATAGTCAATTGATGAGAAGTTTAAGAAAACAATAATTGAGAAACCGTCATTGCGAGAAGGCGTAGCCGACGAAGCAATCCACAAAAGTGATTAGAAATGGATTGCCACGCCACCTACGGTGGCTCGCAATGACGCTTGAAATGCATAAATGTCATTGCCAGACCATGCAATGGTTTAAGCAATCCAGAAAGTGAGCAAAAATGGATTGCTTCGCCCATTACATGGTCTGGCAATGACGTTTTGTACTTTTCCGGAATTTTTAAATTGTCATGGGGTTTATGTGTAAGGTAAGTTAATAAGTTGTTTTAACAACTTTTAGAGTAGTGAAGGTATGTTTATGAATAAATTAAATGAAATAGATCAGTTGGTTTATCTTCTCTCTAAACTACCTGGTCTTGGTCAAAGATCAGCAAGGCGTATAGTCTTACATCTTTTACAAGAAAAAGATGTTAGGCTAAAAAGTCTAATTTCAGTTCTTTGTTGTGTAGATAGTAATGTTGTCAAATGTAATATTTGTGGTAACATAGATTCTCATCATATTTGCAGAGTATGTTCATCTGATGATCGCAACGAATCTATCATAGCAATTGTTGAGACAGTGACAGAATTATGGGCAATAGAGCGTAGTGGTATTTTTAAAGGGCATTATCATGTACTAGGGCATAATTTATCAACTTCTAATGGTCACAACCCCAAAGCACTAAGACTACCGGAATTATTAGCTAGATGCCAGGATAAGAACATTAATGAAATAATTATTGCAACTAATTCTACTTTAGAAGGTCAAACTACCGCTTATTTCATTACTGAATATTTCAAAAATTCCACCATCAAAATATCAAGACTAGCTAGTGGCATTCCAATAGGCGGAGAACTGGACTATTTGGATGAAGGAACTCTATCTGCTGCAATAACATTAAGACAGCCTTTTGAATAATTTATTAAAAGTTATTTATTTTATCAAAATATTAGGTATTATACATAAAGTATTGGTTATATAATTTGATAACTTCTATTAATGAATTATTCAAGGTTACTATAATAAATTGTTTACATATATTGTTAAATGATTATTTAAATAGTTTAACCTTTTCTTAGTTATTTTATATTTCCCTCACTATACTACTTTGATCTTAAGAATTGAATTCCATTTTGAATGGTGAGTACATATTAAACACTAATAAGATTAGTGAGCATGTAAATTCATGATAAAATGAGAAAGTGATTCTTAAAAACAAAGCAATATATCATTTTTTTAGGTAAAATAATCATATGCTCCAACTTCTTTGGGCTATTTTAGTTATATTTTTGATTCCTGTATTTTTTTATATTTGCAGGTATGCGATGTTTTCATGGTTCAATTTAAGAAGTAATTCAAAGACTAAAATATTAGCATTAGAACAGAAATTATCAGAACAAGATAATATTTTAAATCATGTTACTCATGAAATAAGGAGTTCAATACATGGCGGAAGTAGTATATCTCAATTTTTATATGAAAATTGGGATAAAATGGATGAGCAAGAGCATATAAAATATGTTGGTATAATAGCTAAGAATAATCAGCATATTATAAAATTAATTAATGATCTACTAGACCTATCTAAGTTTAGCACTGGGAGGATGAATTTTAATTTTGTTGCTATGGATTTATTATCTTCTATAAAAAATATTGTGCAACAATTTACAGAATTAAATATATTTAACGATAAAGTCAATATTATTCTTATTAATAATAAGATTACGAAAGCAATGATTAGTGGGGATGAAATTAGGATCAGTCAATTATTAAATAATTTATTTAATAATGCACTCAAATATACTAAAGAAGGGTTAATTGTGGCAATAATTAATTTAAAAAATTATGATGATAAGCCTTATTGGTTCTTTAGCTTAATCGATACAGGCATAGGAATCCCAGACTCAGAGCTTGAAAATGTTTTTGAAGTATTTACTCGTAGCTCACGAACTAATGATAATTCTATTATTGGTACTGGCATTGGTTTATCTATTTGCCGGGAAATTATATTAGCTCATAATGGCTATATTTATGCCGAAAATAACCGTAGAAAAGGAACAAGGGTAGAATTCATGATTCCTGTATATGATGAAAAAGAGACATAAAATGTTGGCAAAGTGTAATATTATAAAAGTATTTACTATACTTTTTGTTGATGATGAACCAATCTGCCATGACGCGATAAATTTAGTGCTACGTCATGAACAGAAATATAGAATTATCAATGCTTATACCGGGCAAGAAGGCATTGATTTATTTAAAATACATACTAACAAAATAGACCTAATATTTCTTGATATTTCTCTTCCTGATATGACAGGTTGTGAAGTGCATAAACAGATAAGAAGTGATAAAAATCTTGCTCATATTCCTATAATTTTCCAAAGTGGTTTGTCTAGCAATCATCAGGAAATACAAGAATTTTTACAAGAGCAAGCAACATACATAATCCGCAAACCATATAAAAATCAAGAATTGCTTAAAACTATAAGGCAGTTCTATAAAGCTCCATAGAGTTATAGTCAATTCAGGGAAATTAGGTAGCAGGAGCGATGATTGACGACATCACCAACTTCTCATCAATTGACTATAGGAATATCATAGGAGGGATTATATCGCCTTCGAGTTTAGGCGTAACCAGGAAATTACTTAGCTATAGAAGTTATTTTTGCAAAATTGAAAAATTTAGATTAGTGAGTAGTATATAATATGGTATACTTCAAATAATTTGAATTATATAGTCAATTCAGGAAAATTTGGGGCTAGGATCGACGACGTCACCAACTTCTTATCAATTGACTATAGAAGAATATGTAATTTTGACATAATGTAAAACTATAATATGAACATCAATGATAAAACTTACTATAGATGATATTGAAATTGAAGTAGAAGAGGGTACAACCGTATTTCGTGCCTGCAGCAAGCTTGGTATAGAAATCCCCCATTTCTGCTTTCATGAACGTTTGAAAATTGCTGGTAATTGTCGTATGTGCCTGGTAGAGATGGAAAAATCTCCTAAACCTATCGCCTCTTGTGCTACGCCTGTTGCCCCAGATATGGTGATCCATACTAATACTATCGGCGTTAAAAAGGCTCGTGAAGGGGTAATGGAGTTTCTATTGATCAATCATCCTCTAGATTGTCCTATTTGTGACCAAGGAGGTGAGTGTGATCTACAGGATCAAGCATTTAAATATGGTGGAGCACGTTCTAGATTTTTGGAGAATAAAAGGACAGTCAAAGACAAATATATGGGACCTTTGATTAAAACCCAAATGACTAGATGCATACAATGTACAAGATGTATAAGGTTTGCCACTGATATTGCTGGAATTGAGGAAATAGGAGCTCTTTATAGAGGAGAGCATATGGAAGTTACCTCTTACCTTGAGCGTAGTCTTGCTTCAGAGTTGTCAGGCAATATTATCGATGTTTGTCCAGTTGGAGCATTAAATTCAAAGCCTTATTCTTTTAAAGCTCGTAGTTGGGAACTAAAGAAAACTGAATCAATAGATGTATTTGATGCCCAAGGTTGTAATATCAGGATCGATAGTAGGGGGGGGGGAGTAATGAGGATATTACCTAGGGTTAATGATGACATTAATGATGAGTGGATATCCGATAAAGCACGATTTGCTTATGATGGTTTGAAATATCAAAGGTTAGATTCTCCGTATATCAGACAAAATGGTAAATTAGTTGAAGCCTCTTGGAATGACGCTATTGCCATAGTAGCACAAAAATTACAATCGCTTGCCGGTGATCAAATGGCGGCGATCGCTGGAACACTCGCCTGTACCGAATCAATGTTTTTATTAAAAACATTGTTACAGAAGCTAGGATGTAATAATTTTGATAGTAATCAATTTAATTATAAAATAGACCGATCTAGTAGGGGAAACTATCTATTTAACACAACGATTTCTGGACTTAAAAAAGCTGATCTTGCTTTGTTAATTGGGGCAAATATTAGGCAAATAGCTCCAGTCCTTAATGCTAGTATTGGTATATTACAAAGAGAGGGGAAGTTAAAAATAGCTCGAATTGGTAATATTAGCGATCAAACTTATTCTATCAATGAATTAGGGGCTAGCCCTGAAATAATTAAAGCAATAATATCAGGAGACCATCAATTTTCTAAGGAGTTGGCAGCCGCAAAAAATCCAATAATAATCATTGGTGATGGAGTATATTCTCGGGAGGATGGTTATGCTATTTTTGCACTCATTCATCAGATGGTGGATAAATATAAGATAGTTAGAGAGGATTGGAATGGTTTTAATATATTGCATAACCATGCGTCAATGGTTGGTAGTTTAGATATAGGTTTTAGCCCTAAAAATTCTAGTGCTAAGGGTGGTGGTAATGGGGTTTATGAAATCTTACAAAAGGCAGAAATAGGTGATATCAAATTTGTCTATTTACTAGGTAGTGATGAGATTGATATGAGTAAAATCAAATCATCTTTTGTTGTATATCAAGGGCATCACGGTGATAATGGAGCAAATGCAGCAAATGTTATTTTTCCTGCTAGTAGCTATACAGAGAAAGATGCTATTTACCTAAATTTTGAAGGAAGACCACAATATGCTAGGGCGGCAACTAATCCAGTAGGACAAGCAAAAGAAGATTGGCTTATTATAAATAACCTAGCCAGTGGTTTAGGGCTAAATCTTGGTATGAATAATTTAGTTGAAATAAGAAATAAGTTGGCAGCAGAGTTTCCAGTATTTGACAATATTTCTGAAATAATGAGTGGTGACTTTATAAAATTTACCTCTACAGATAAATTACTTAACTATGATATAGTTACTAAACCGATAAATTATTACATGACAGATTCAATTAGTAGGGCATCTATTACTATGGCAAAGTGTTTGGAATCAAAACAAGAAAGGGAAAAAGTTGCATGATATCGTTATTTCAACAATATCTATTGCCGTTAATTATTGTGGCATTGAAAGTCCTATCTATCACTATTCCTCTTTTGCTGTGTGTAGCATATCTGACCTATGCTGAGCGAAGAGTAATAGGTTTAATGCAGTTAAGAAAAGGTCCAAATGTCGTTGGATATTTTGGGTTGTTGCAACCAATTGCTGATGCAGTAAAACTATTATTTAAAGAAACAATTATACCAAAGCAAGCTGATAAAATATTATTCACCTTGGCTCCTATGGTTACCTTTGTGCTTAGTTTAATTGGTTGGGCAGTGATACCTTTTGATAAAAAACTGGTATTAGCTGACATCAATGTTGGTGTTTTATATATTATGGCAATCTCATCATTGGGGGTTTATGGTATAATCATAGCTGGTTGGGCAAGTAATTCGAAATATGCTTTCCTTGGGGCTATTCGTTCGTCGGCTCAGATGATTTCATACGAAGTATCTATAGGGTTGGTGATTGTTACTGTACTTTTAACGACTGGAACTCTTAATCTTTCAGAAATCATAGAAAGGCAACAATTATTGCCTTGGTGGGTTGATTTGATGTTGTTACCTATGGCAGTAATATTCTTCATATCAGTACTTGTAGAAACTAATAGATTGCCTTTTGATTTATCAGAGGCTGAATCTGAGCTGGTTGCTGGTTATAATGTTGAATATTCTTCGATGGGTTTTGCCTTATTTTTTCTTGGTGAATATGCTAATATGATTTTAGCTAGCGGTATGACCACAACATTCTTCTTAGGTGGTTATTTCCCGCCTTTTGGCATTAAATTCTTGAATTTTATACCAGGCTTTATTTGGTTTATAGTAAAAGTTGGGTTGTTATTATTTTGTTTCTTATGGATAAGAGCGACATTACCTAGATATCGTTACGACCAGTTAATGCGTTTAGGTTGGAAAGTATTTTTACCTTTTACTTTATTTTGGGTGGTGTTAGTATCAAGTGTTTTAATGTTTACTGGTAATTTACCAAACTAGCTAAAATAATTCACCTTACGCATGGCATTTAAAAGTCATAGGGAAAACAACCTGACACTATTAGCGAGGTGCCACTGGTGGTGGTGGACAAAGCAATGAATGTGGATTGCCACGACCTACTTGCGTGGTCTCGTAATGGCGTCTTGTACTTAATTCTGCAATTTTTTAATTGCCACGGGGTTTATGCGTAAGGCGAGTAAGTAATGAATACCTTATATTAGTTAATTTATAAATGAATTTTATAGGAGAATTTTATGGGAACATATTTAACCGTTGGCATAGTGCAAAATATTGCAGTCGATAAGAGACGCATAAAGTATCCAGATATAACAGTTGAGCATATTACCAGGCGATTAAACGATGAACTAAATCTTGATTATTATAATTATAGTGAAGATAATGACGGATATTACTGGGAAATTAAACCACAAACTCTTGAAGGAAACCTAGTGGATTTTCTAGATGCTCAATTCCAAATGTACACAAGTAAAAAACATAGCAATATGCAAGAGGTTATTGAAAAATTAACAAAAACTAAGAACGGCGAAGAAATAATAAAATTAGCCGCAGATGAACATTTTGTTAATTTTCAGTTAGTTGAGCAAATAATTGAATATGTAGAGGTAATCCGTGACAACGGCTTTAGCGAGCATATCTGCCTATGTTACAGTTTAATCTCGTATTTTATGGATGGAAAAATCATCATGGAAGGTTACGGTGGGATGTTCAGATATTTTGAACATAATATACGTTTGCAAAGAGAAAAATACCCTTTAGCAGATTGTATAAAAGTCATGATTACTAGTTAAAATAAATATAGAGTTAGATTTATGTCAAATATTAGTCCTAGGGTTGATATTGCTTTTAAAAAAATCTTTGGAGTTGAAGAGAATAAGGATTTGCTTATTTCGCTAATCAATTCGATTGTATCTAGAGAAGACCAAGTAACAGAAGTACAACTTCTCAATCCATATAATCCAAAAAATTTCAAGAGCGATAAATTGTCAATTTTAGATATTAAAGCTCAAGGAAAAGATGGCAAAAGATTTAATATCGAAATGCAAATTACTGACGCGGATGATTATGACAAAAGAGCTCTGTATTATTGGGCAAAGTTATATACTGAGCAATTAAAGAATGCAGAGGATTATGCTACTTTATCGAAAGCCATTGGTATTCATATATTAAACTTTACCTCTATTTTACATGAAAATAAATATCATAATGTGTTTCATATAGTAGAAAAAGATAGTGGTTTGTTATATTTTAAAGATTTAGAATTGCATACTATTGAGCTAAATAAGTTTACTAATAATCCGCAGGAACAGCTGACGGACATAGTAAAGAAGGTAAAAACCTCTCTTGATAGATGGAGTACTTTTTTAACGAGACATGATTTGCTGAACAAAGATAATTTACCTAAAGAGTTAAATGATGCTAGCCTAAAAAAAGCCCTGGCAGTTTTGGATGTGATGAATTTCACTAAAGAAGAACGTGATTCATATGAAGAACACCTGAAATGGTTACGTATTGAAGCTAACACTCTCAAGAAAGCACGGAGGGAAGGCAAAGAAGAAGGTATCCAAATTGGTGAAGCTAGGGGAGAAGCTAAATTAATAAAAATGATGATAGAAAATGGCAGTTCTATTGAGGAAGTAGCGAAAATGACGGGTCTAGCTATTACCAGAATTAATGAATTATTGGAAAATAAAAATGCCTCTTAATATCTTTCATAGTTTAATATAGCTAACCCGATTAGTATTTGTCCATTTGCTTCAATAAAAAAATGTCATGTATGGACGAGTTGGTTTGTTAACAAAGAAAATAAAGCTACAAAGGAGGCATTCATTCTTGCGTAGACATATTATGAACATGTCAAAAATAACTAAAGTAATTATATATTTTTAATTTTTTTAGCTTTTGTCCAAAGCCCAAAAGTTACTCAATAACTTTATTCAATTGTACATCATGCAAATTACGACAAACATTTTCAATTGCCTGCTCATAATCAATAAGTTCCGCTATAGTCCAATCAAACTGGTCGAAAATATTATATGCATTATTGATCTGACTATTAATACCAGCTGTATTAAGTCTTACATTAGATAATAACTTTTTTATTAATTCTGTTTCCTGTGTTTTTTTATATTCATCATGGTTTGCTGTACCAAATTCTGCAATATTATGCATCTCTCTGGTTCGTATTTGTATTTCTATGTTACGTTCATAAATATCAACTACAGCTATAACATGCAAAGAACGATAGCCATTATTCTTAGGATTATCAATATAGTTTTTAGACTTCTTGATATTAACAGAATAGAGATTGTAAATAATAGCCAATACTTTGTAACAATCTTCTTTTTTATCAACTATAATTCTAAAAGCAATTATATCAGTTAATTCTTTCAAAGTAATAGTTTTTCTTAATATCTTCTTTAAAACAGAACAAGGATCTTTTAATCTGTAATGTATTTCAGCTACTATATCATTTTTATATAGTTTAGTACTAATATCACCTATGATATTACGTAAGTTGTTAGTATTTGTATCTTGCATAATTATACTCTACTATAATGCAGTGAACTTGTTTAAAATACTTATGACTTCTTTGACTTATGCGGGAAGTCTAATAATTTAAGTTGTAGCTTAGCTAATATTTAACCTGAAAGAATATATTAAAACCTATATTAAAATTATTTTAATATATTAAGTGTTGTAAAATATTTCAATTGTTAAAAAGTATTAAGTATTATACGTAAGTAAAAAATACATGGATATAATTCAGAAAATTAGCGATTATGTTTTGTATTTAAAATACAATTCTCTAATCTTTAGTAAATGATCTTTTAAGATTTATAGGATGATAGTAGTTTAAATAAATTATATATATTATGGAAAATAAGAATATCTTGTACCCACAAGAGATTTATGAGAAACATTTGTTAATAATTAACAATATCAGATTTACATCAAGAGAAATAGATGTAATAGCATGCATTGTACATGGGAAAAATGCAAAAGGAATAGCTAGTTTTTTATCAAATGAGGATAAACAGATCGAGACGAGAACTATTGAAAGTCATATTTCTAATATCAAACGGAAAGTAGCCACAAATTCTCGAGAAGGTATTATAAATTTTATAGAAGAATCTGATAAATACAAATTAGTACAAAGTTATTATTTAAGTTTATTAATCCAACAAGAATTTAGAAAAATCTTGAAGGAAATTTTTATATTAACAAAGTCTGATGCTATATCATTTTTTATTGTTTTACAAAGCCTGAGAAATAATGGATCAGAAAACAATGATTTAAACTTGATGATCAATAAGATACGTAGTGATTTACAACTTATAGGTATAACAGTTTTTGTAGAGCTGCGAGAAAATCTTGATGCTCATATAGTTTTAGGAAAGCACAAGAACAAAGGCAAAAAACAGTCAAGACAATGTATAATCTATGTTCTATCTGTAAATGAAGCTAATATAGCTAAACAACAGCAAGGTAATAATTATGTTATTATTTCTAATGATCAGAATATATCCAAGGTATTTTTTCTTATACCGCAGGAAGAGCAATGTATAAAATTTCTACCTAAACAAAGTAATTTTGAATATATTAATCTCTTACCATCTAAACAATATCATTTTATTTTTTTAGAAATTATCACAAAAGTTTTTTCTAATGAGAATATAGACAACATGATCCTTAAGTTTAGTGAAAGATATAATAATATTATATCGAATAATACCTGTTCAGTTTTTCCTAAACCTCATTTGACAGATAAGAATATTAAAAGTAAAGCCAAGAATATTTACTTACAAATATTTGGTGTATTGGTTCTGATTATTTGTAGTACTTATCTTTTAATGTTTGATTTAACTATTAAAAAAACAGTCAAGAGTAAAGAAATAGAAGTGCAATGGTCTAAACTACAATATCCAATAATATTTCCTAAAAATCTAACTAGCTGGAATATACCTAGACAAGATCATGTTTTTATTGGTAGAGAAAAACTATTGAGGGATTTGTATAATAAATTACATTACAATCATACATCTGATGTAACAAGTAATTTAGCAATTACTGCATGTGCTGGACTTGGCGGAATAGGCAAAACACAATTAGCCTTGCAATATATAAATTATACAGAGCATCCTTATACACTTAAAGTTTGGTTTCTTGCAGAAAATATTGATCATTTATATAACAAATATGTTGAATTTGCTAAGTTATTAGGACATGCAGAAGTCATCTATACAAGAGAAAGCATTATCGCTTATGTTAAACAATGGCTAGCTAAAAATCCAGGATGGCTTTTAGTTTATGACAAAGTAAACAATTATCGTGAAATCGAACCATTTTTACCAGAATCTGGCGGATATGTGATTTTAACAACCCGTCAGCGTTATTGGCCAACAAAGTTCTCAGTATTGCCTATTGATATCATGACAGAAGAGGAGGCTATCAAAACAATAAAGACCTTAATACAGCGAAATATAGCAGAAGAACAAAATACTATAAAAGAATTAGTTGGAGTTTTAGGATATTTACCCTTAGCACTGGTGCAAGCTGGTGCTTACATTAAACAAAAACATATCACTATTCCAGAATATTTGGATCTTTATAAAAAGTATGAAACAGAATTATTATCGGACAACACTTTTTTAGATGAAACAAATACCTATAATTACCCAGTAGCAATAACCTGGAATATTAGTTTAGAGGCAATTGTTAGAGATACTAAAATTAATAATAGACCACCTATAGCTATTGAGCTTTTAACAGTATGTGCTTACCTAGCACCAAATAAAATCTCTCGTAAACTATTACTCAAATGGTTACAAACAGCTTATCCTCATTTACCATCTCCACAATTAACGTTAAACAAACATATTGCTCTATTGTGGCAATATTCAATGATCAATTATGATGACAATGATAATATCGCTATTCATCGCCTAGTACAGGCAGTATTACGTCATCAACTTAGTCAATCGTTAGACAGTAAGGATAATATTTGTTCTACCTTAAATTTAAGATGGTTTGAGTCATTATTGCGGTTTTTTATAGATAATGAGCATGAGTTTAAGCTAACTAATTCTTTTCAACAACTTCTTGAAACTAGTCGGCAATTTAAAACTAAATTTAAGAATAAATATAATGAAGATCTTGCGGCAATGGACTTGATGATTTCTTCGGTCTATTTTCACCAAGAAAAATATGAAAATTTTCTAAAGATAGTTGATAAGGTTAATAAATATTTGCAGAAAACTGAAGGCTTAGAAATATTAAAATGTAAAATTCTATATGTATATTCGGCATATTTTTGTAAAATTGGTAATTATCAAAAGGCAGAACAAAAAATAAATACAGCAATTAAAAGGTATAATAATATAAAAGTAGGTAAATCAATAAAGAATAATGATGTGAGAGGTTTAAAGGCGAAATTATTTTACCATAAAGCTAATCTTGTCTTAGCCAAAAATAAAAAAGCAAATAAAATTGATAGAAATAAACTAGAAATAGAAACGTCTATTAAATCAATTCAAGAAGCAATAGCTCTATTTAAGGAAGTTCATAACACTAGAGACTTTTTACAATCAATAGAATTGTATGGAAAACTACTTATTTTGACCAACCAAATTGATAAAGTAATAGTAGAGTTTAGTAAATATAATAACTTAATTGAACAAATAGCTGATGATATAATAAAAATGGGTTTTTATTTAACTTATTCAGATGCTTATTTTAGCAAGGGAGACTTCAACAAAGCTCTGGATTATTGTAGTAAAGCTAAACATCAAGCAAAAAAATTGCATCTTAAGAATGAACTAAATAATATTAGCAATAAAGAAAGAGCTATTAAAGCCTCATTGCAAAAATGAACTATAGTTCCATTTATATATATAGTCAATTTAGGGGAATTGGGTAGCAGGAGCCATAGTACCCTACAATTTTTGTAACAATGTAGGGAAGTAGGGATCAAAATCGGTAATTGAGTCATACTCCAAAATT
>NZ_MWZE01000024.1 GCF_002259525.1 Rickettsia endosymbiont of Culicoides newsteadi
ATTTCCTGTGACCAATAATTAGCTCCTCCACATGCCTCCATAGCTACCAATGAACTTTTATCGAGATTGCTTAAATAGGCTATTAACTCATCTCTTGTAACTTTTTGGTAACCTATTTTTTTGCCATTTTGATCGACTTGCACCAAGTGCATACTATTTTTTGCTAAATCTATTCCTATTATAGTATTTTTTATGCTATTATTTATCATGGTATGGATCTATTAATTAAATTATTATTTAATTTGGAGCAGCTGAAAACTATTTTTCAGCTGACTCCGTACAAGTAAAGCATATTTCGCTTCACTCGTCCATACCATCATTCCCGCGTAGGCGGGAATCTAGACCCCTCTACCTACGCAGGGGTGACACAAAAATGGATTGCTGCGTCGCCGCTTTTAGCGGCTCATCGCAATGACGTTATCTGTCATTGCGAGACCACATAGTGGTCGTGGCAATCCATTTGGATTGTTTCAATGCTACTAAAGTAGCTTCTCACAATGACGCCAAACTATTTTCTATATGACTTTCAAATACCATGCGTAAGGTGAGTTACTATTTGCATTATTCTGTATAAACAATAAGTAGTCTATTATTTATTATGTAACGATGTAAAAATGTTTTTTGCAAGGGTTTGGCTTATACCATTGACTTTAGATAATTCATCAATAGTGGCATCACATATTGCTTTATATGAGCCAAAATAATGTAACAAGGCTTTCTTTCGGGTGACACCAATTGAACTTATGTCATCTAGACTAGAAACTTTAATAGCTTTGGAACGGCGTAGCCTATGGTTTTTTATAGCAAAATTATGTGCTTCATCCCGCAAAATTTGTAAATATTTCATGACCGGAAGACTCTTATCGATTGTAAAAGCCTCTTTATTAGGCATATGAAATTGTTCACATCCAGCATTTCTGTCAGGTCCTTTTGACATACAAACAACTGGAATTTTAAGATCAAATTCTTTCATTATTTTTTGTACTACAGATAGATGCCCCTTGCCTCCATCGATAATCATTAAAGTTTTATAGTCAATTGATGAGAAGTTGGTACTTGTCTGCTCATTTGGTAGATGTTCTTTTTTTAATCTAGTAAATCTTCTTGTTAAGACGATTCTTAACATCTCATAATCATCACCTTGGGAATTCCCTTGGGGAATAGATATATTAAAAATTCTATATTCTTTTTTATCGAAACCTGATTGGTTAGCAACAATCATGCTACCTACGGCAAATGTTCCCATAATGTGACTATTATCATAAACTTCAATTCTATCTGGTATGGTAGGCAGATCGAATAATTGTTGTATTTGTTGAAAGATAATTTGATTTTTAGCAAATTGTTTTAAATGCTGATTAAGTGATAACTGGGCATTAAACTCAGCATTTTCTAATAATCTTATACTCGAATGCTTTGAAGAATTGGCTCCGCAAAACTTCGGGGGATTGGCGTACTTACATACTTCATCTACGCTCCGCTCGCTCATCCCTTGTTTATTGTCCCCATTCTCCAGATCATTCGAGTATAGTCTGATGTTAAATTTGCTATTCCCACTCAATTGTCTAATAGCCTTGGTTACTAATTCTAGATCAATGATAGGATGGTTTATAATTATCTCATTCGGAATTTGAGCATTTTGATAAAATTGATTTATAAATTGTGTCAATATTTCTGATTTACTACCGCCCTCCGTATGAAACGGAAAGTACGCTATATTCCCATAAGATTGACCAAATCTATATACAAATAGCTGAATACAATAATAATTATTCTTTTCAACGATAGCTATAACATCAGCGTTTTTAATAGAATTACTAGATAAAGTTGATTTTAGTTGGATATAACTTAGCGCTTTTATTCGGTCTCGTATTTCGGCAGCTTCTTCAAAACGTAATTGTATACTTAATTCTTCCATTTTGTGAGATAAAGTTTTTTGTAATTCTTTAGTTTTACCATTTAAGAAATTCTTTACTTGGCATACTAGTTCACTATAATTTTCTTTACTAATTTTTTCAACACATGGGGCAGAACATCGACCAATTTGATACTGCAAACAAGGGCGTTTGCGATTGTTAAAATAATTATCACTACAAGACCGTAATTTAAAAATTTTCTGTAATTCTTTTAAGGTAGTATCGACTTGCTCTGAGGAAACAAATGGACCAAAAAACTCGCCACCAGATAAGTTCTTTCCTCTATATTTAATTAATTGTGGGTAATCAACATCTAAGCGTAATTTAATATAAGGAAAAGACTTATCATCCTTAAGTAATACATTAAACTTAGGTTGAAATTTTTTAATTAACTGGGCTTCGAGCAATAAAGCTTCAACCTCAGAATTAGTAACATTATACTCTAAATAATGCGTTAGAGAGATCATTAATATTGTTTTATTATCAAGATCAGTTTTAATATAGTTAGTAAGACGTTTTTTTAGATTCTTAGCTTTGCCTACATAGATAACTTGCCGATCAGCTTTCAGCATTTTATAAACTCCAGGCAGGCTAGGTGCATTCTCGAGGTGATATCTTATTAAATCACTGCCTATAAGTTTAGAATTTTGTAACATAACCGAGCCTTTTTCTAAGTAATCCTATGCAAAAAACTAACAAACTACACATAGTACCAATAAAGACACCCTTTAGTCGAAAATTACTAGCAAAAAAATATGTCCAAATGCAGAAAGAGGAGGCTCCACTTAATCCGCATAGAATCATCATTCTTTGTGTTATAGTGATGTTGAAAAAGGCAAATATTAGAGGAACTAATATTATTGGTCCCCAAGACCCGGTGATAAACACTACTAGATCAATTACATTATCAAATTTTAAAGCGATGATTATGGCAAAACTTCCGATTACAACATTAGCAATTCTAGTAATTAGCAATAATTTCTTTTGATTCTGTATTTTAAAAATAGGAGTCAACAAGTCTTTCACTAGAGCTATTGAGGTAACATTTAAATCAGAATCAGCAGTAGACATGACTGATGCAAGTAAGCCAATTATCACAAAGCCTTGTAACCCTGAAGGAACTATTTGATCAATTAGGTGTGGCAATGCTAAATTAGAAGAGTAGTCGGGGTAAAGATTATAGGCGATTAACCCATTTAAGGTTATAAATATTAAAAATATAGCATATATACTTGATTTTATATATATAGCATTACTAGTCTTTTTGGCATTATTGTTAATTAAAGCTCTTTGAATAAAAATAGGATATAAGTTCATTACATAAAATCCTAGCATAGCGGTTATCGTATTAATAAATAGCTCACTGGCAAAATTATTATGATGAATAAAATATACTTTTTCAATAGGTAATTGGTTGATAAAATCACTAATACCAATTTTGTTAAGACCACATATTGCAATAATTGGCAAAGCAATTATCATCGCGAAGAATTGTAGTAAATTAGTAAACATAATTGATTGTAACCCACCAATAGTTGTGTAGATAATAACAATCCCATAACTTAATAGAGTTCCTTCTAAGTAGTTAATTTTTAAAATATATTGAAAAATATATCCACTAACACTAATTTGGGCAGCAACAAAGCCTATAGATACCATAATAGTTGTGATGCCAGCAATAAAACGTCCTGTTTCTCCATAATATTTTGCCATTATATCGCCAACACTTTCTGCTCCATAATGTTTAGTTATTTGGGGTACAAGATAAATAGCTATTAGTATATCGACTGGCAGAGAGAGTATCAGTCCATAACTATACGATAAATCACCAGAAAAAGCTTTTTCTGCAATACCCAAAGTAGTAGCTCCGCCAACCGATGAAGTAAAAATAGTTGCAACTAATAATATCCTGCTATTTTTAATCTTGTCTTGAACGGTAGCATAATTGGCAAAACCTCTAAGTCTAGATCTATAGTAGATACCAATAACAAGTATCGATATCAAATATAGTAATACAATAATATTATCAATGGTCATTACTAATTATTTTTTGTTGAATTGAAACTCAAACATACTTCGTATAACCTGAATTAGTGTCGAATAAGTACCCATCATGCTGTCATTGCGAGGAGGCATAAGCCTCCGAAGCAATCCATTTCTACTCGTTTTCTGGATTGCTTCGTTGCTACTAAAGTAGCTCCTCGCAATGACTCTGAGGTTAAATACTAATCAGATTTATAACGTTACCAACTTCTCATCAATTGACTATAACAGATATTTTTGCTCCACTAATAGCTGTATTCATTATTTTTGTGATATTGCTTATTTTTATCCCGAATTGAGGTTAGATTATGAGAAATGATAAATACTACAAGATCGTTTATTATCTTCGAGTATTTGTAGATGAATTTTAGTTATAGGTGGCGGTAATATTTCTTCAATTATTTCTGGCCATTCAATTAGACAAATATTGCCCTGCAAGGCTTCTTCTATACCTAGTTCATAAATTTCTTCTAAATAATTTAAACGGTAGAGATCAAAATGATAAATCATAAATTTTGAAGTCTTGTAGATTTGTAGCAAATTAAAAGTAGGGCTGCTGATATTAATATCAGATTCACAAAAATGCTTTATAATCTCTCGACAGATAAATGTTTTTCCACAACCTAAATCACCTGAAAAAGTTATAATTTTATTAGACTCTAAATTTTTAGCGATAGTTTGTGCAAACGATATAGAGTCTTGTTCGTTATTTAAAATAACCGACTCTTTTTGAAACTTCATTAAGCCTTCAAATTTTGATGTTTAATTCACAAGTAAGTATAGTCTAACATATTAATCCTATAAATCAAATATTAACAGTGTTTATTCTAATTCCTCGATTCTGTTGAATTCAACTAACTATTTAATTAATGATTTGGGAATTACCCGATTTTCTAAAGGACCAGTTGGTTTAGCTGGTTCTAATAATTTCGGAGTTAAAATAAATTTAGTCTTTTGTTCAATAGGTGAAAGGGTAACATGAAAATTATGCGGTTGTTGAATTACAGCATATTTATCCCATTCCGGATAAGCTCTATCTAAATTTCCTTTAGATTCATTAGGACCATAAATTTCAATCTCACCAAATTGATATTTTTTCAGTGGAAATAATTCATTCACATAAAAGAAATCATTAGGAAATCTATCTAATGCTCTAAAATTACTATATAAAAACTTTTCATCTTTTTGCCGGAAGATAAAAATATCTATACAAACCTTAGAACATATCGTGTAAAAACTTTGATGACGAACTTTATAACCTAACTCTGTGAAATCCGTTAATATATCTTGTAATCTGATTTCATCAGCATGCATTATGCCAATATCTAAGTCATCATCAAAAGGTATAATACCTTGGTGTCTTACTGCTCCAAGAAGCGTGCCGCCCTCAATCCAATAATTTATGTTATGCTTAGTCAATATTTCATGGGTATCTTTCATCAATTGATATAAGTTTAAGGCTGTATCTGCACTAATTGTATATTTCTGTACTTGTTGGTCGGTAGGAGTTACATACCTCCATTGGTGATCATAAAACTCTACATAACCTCGATATAAACCATAGATAATTATAATTATCCCAACTACTTTAAAGAAAAATTTATTAGTTTTTTTATTTTTTTTGTGCATACAGGTTTCTTATATTTGTTTTTAGTAGACTTGTCATATATTTTATACTATTAATTGAATTAGTTAGAAATTAATACAATTAATAGCGATGAAAATAAAACCAGTAATTATGGCTGGTGGTCTAGGAACAAGATTATGGCCATTATCGAGACAAATGCAACCTAAACAATTCATCAGAATATTTGATAATTTTAGTTTAATCCAAAAAACTTTGATTACTAATAAAACTTTAGGTAAACCAACTTTAATAATTGCTAAGGATTATGAATCAATAGCACAGGAGCAACTTAGAGAGCTAAATATAGAAGCAGATTTAATAATAGAGCCTGTGGCTAAAAATACAGCATCATGTGCGATTATATCAGCTATTCAAGCAAAGAATAATGGCTATGATACGATTATATTGCTGCCTTCTGACCATTATATACACAATGTTAATAACTACTTAGATACTATTAATAAATCTTTGAATTATTTGGCAAAATTTGGTATTTGTACTATTGGCATTAGACCTAGTTTTGCAAATAGCGAATATGGTTATATTAAAATAAAGAAGTTATTAGCAGATAGAATTTATAAAACTGAACAATTTGTAGAAAAGCCTACTATTCAACAGGCACAAAATTATTTAGAAGAAAATGACAAATATAAAAATAGCAAATATTTTTGGAATTCAGGAATTTTTATTTTTAATATAGATTTTATTTTAGAGCAGGCTAAATTATGGCAAAAGGAACTATTTAAACATGCATATAAAGCATATTATTCTGCAACTAAAATTGTGGTAATATAACTCTTGCTTTAGAACCATATCTACATATTACACCAATTTCTTTAGACTATGCTATAATCGAAAATATTAGGCAAATGATTATGATAGAAGCCAATTTTAGTTGGAATGATATTGGTAATTGGCATTCTTTATGGCAAATGCAAGAGAAAGACACAACCAATAATTACTGTGAAGGTGATGTGATCAACATTGATAGTACCAATTCATATATTAGCTCTAATAATAAGCTTACTGCGGTAATAGGAATGGATAATATAATAATTATTAATACTAAAGATGCGTTACTGATCGCAAATAAGTCAGAAATCAGAAAAATAAAGCAGCTGGTAATAGAAATGACCGAAATTGGACGAAAAGAAATATTATGAACTTGCGTGAGAATATAAAAAATTATGTCAGCAATTTTCAAGAAGAAAATGAGTATAAACA
The DNA here is from genome assembly GCF_002259525.1 of Rickettsia endosymbiont of Culicoides newsteadi. Taxonomy (GTDB): domain Bacteria; phylum Pseudomonadota; class Alphaproteobacteria; order Rickettsiales; family Rickettsiaceae; genus Tisiphia. The sequence goes on from NZ_MWZE01000024.1 coordinate 6,811, forward strand.
AAGGATGTTAGACTTTTTAGATAATTGTGAAAATCCTTTTAGTAGAGAGACAAAAGAAGGGCATTTTACTAGCTCAGGATTTTTGCTTAATTCTAGTAAAACAAAATTCTTATTGATGCATCATCGTAAGTTGGGTAAATGGTTGCAGCCAGGAGGGCATTGTGATGGTAATAATAATCTTTTAGCTGTAGCAATTAAAGAGGCTCAAGAAGAATCTGGAATTTTAGATATTGAGCCAGTTTCTAAACAAATTTACGATATAGATGTTCATTTTATTCCTACTATAGTCAATTCAGGAGAATTTGGGGCTAGGAGCGATGGAGCGACGCCTATAAGTAATAGGCGAGCGATGAGCGACGACGTCCCCAACTTCTCATCAATTGACTATAATGCTAAAGAGCAGGAGCATTATCATTATGATGTGAGATTTTTATTAAAAACCGTTTGTAACGATTGTTTTGTAAAAAATGCCGAATCACATGATTTAAGATGGCTAGATTTTGCTGGCAATCACCAAGAACTCCTGCTGGATGATTCAGTAAAAAGGATGATTAAGAAATATATCCAAATAATAAGTTAAGTTAATGGTAGCAAAAAAGTTTTATAGAAATAAAGAAGATTTTAATTGCGAGATGTGTGGTGAATTTATCCAAGGCAATGGTTATACTAATCATTGCTCAATATGTTTCTACAGTAAGCATGTAGATATTAATCCTGGCGATAGGGCATCTGGATGTAATGGGCTAATGCAACCAATTTCTTATAAAATAGACGGTAAAAAAGGTTTGGTCTTGACCCATAAATGCCTTAAATGTCGAGAATATAAAAATAATAAGCTTGCTGATACTGATAATGCGGAAAATTTGCTAAATATCTTTAGTTATAGCCAACTTAGGAAAAGTTGATGCTAGGAACGATGGAGCGACGCCTATTACTTATAACCCAAATTCTGGGTTAGAAAATTCATAAGAACCTTGATATGCAAGGCTTGCATCGTAGTAAAGCATAATAAAATTGATAATTTACTTACCTTACGCATAACTTTGTGGCAATTTAAAAATTACAGAAAAGTCGTCATTGCGAGACCACGTAGTGGTCGTGGCAATCCACATTTATTGGATTGCTTCGTCGCCACTAAAGTGGCTCCTCGCAATGACGATTTTTCAACTATTGTTTTCTTAAACTGACACCTATGTGCAATGATGCCAAGCTATTTTCTATATGCCATACGTAAGATGAATTTATAATTGCTGTTACTCAACCGGCTATCATTAATCTTCAGTAAATACACTATTAAGATGTTTAAAAGCGTCACGGTGAATTTGATAAATATCATCGTCTGTCATTCTATCAGAATTTCTTACTCTATTATCAATCACCAACTTTGCCATATCAATGGTAGACCTGATAATGTTAGGTAAAATACTCATCATTTGTTCTGCATAGAAATCATCCTCTAAATCATGATCATGACCGCACTGACCTTCTTTCATCATATCCATCATTATATTGCCAAACATCGCATCAACCGCCTCTGAATTATTGGTTTTCCGATTAGCAGCAGGTATAATAGGGGTATGAGGTTTTTTCTTTTTTTGCATATTAAACCACTTAATTTATTTTTTAAACATTATTGCAAGTTCTTTTATTATCACAATACGCAGATCCCGCGTTATTTAAAAATAATTCAAGTCTTCCATTATTTGATACATTTTATATCTGAAATTGTCAAAACATTCCTGCTATTGACTTGATATTTTATTATAAGTCCTGCTCAAAATTACTACATAACCCAGTGTACAAAAGGATTATCTGTATTTATAGCCTTACATCTAATCGCCGAGCGATAAATAACAACGTCACCAATTTCTTATCAATTGACTATAACTGTTGATTATTAGAGATCAAACCTTATACCAGCAATCAAGTTATGACCTCTGTAGGTATGGCCTAAAACTACCTTGTTAGGTCCATAAGCATAACCTACCTCTGAAGCCCTCATTTCTTTGTATACTACTTTCCCATAATTTTTCCAGCTATATGCAATCTCAGCCTTTACGCCATTAGTTATATCAGCCGAAACACCGGCAACTATCTGACAAGCAACGTTAGTAGAATTAGCCTTTTCCTCAACATTAAATGTAGTAGAATTAGCTGGGGTTTCTACATCTCCTTTGCCCCATATATATAATGTTTCTTTTGAGGTAGTAACAAAATTCACATTAGTTTTTTCTTTTATGTGAGCTAAACCAATACCACCCCCTACAAAGAACTGAAAAATACCTCCTACTTTAGGAGAATCAACATAACCACTGAACAACAATGACGTAATATTAGCTTTACGAATTGCCGTTCCGTTTACCGTTACTTGTTTTTTAAAAGAATGACTACTAATGGTGAAAAAGTCTTTAGCTTCTGAACCGACTAAAGCATTAAGTGTAAATTCTAGTCTGCCATTTTCCATGCAATAATAACCCATACCAAAAAATACCAGCGGTATTTGATTTACTCTTGAACGTTGCTGTTATAGAGAGATTGCTAGGTTCGTCAGACTTTGTTGTATTTAACTTACTTGCACCACCTTCAAATTTTAGATAAAAGCGATGTTCATTTGGATTTGCTTTCATTACATCTGCAGGCTGATTTTCATCGGCAAATGATGCGACAGAAGTCAAAAGAGCTGTACTGGTAGCGATAATTAACAATAATTTTTTCATATATTTGCTCCTAATTATAAGTAAAAGAAATTTAACAGACTTTCAATTAAACTCTAACAGATTTTCAATTTTTATGCAATATTTAATTGCAAATTAAATATATTTTGTTTTTGTCAAAGACTGAAAAAGCACAAAAAAAAGAGGGCTAAAAAGCCCCCTTTTTTTGTAGAATAAAAATAATGAATCAATAAACTATTTATTAGAGATCAAATCTTATACCAGCCATCAAGTTGTGACTTCTAATGGTGGCTTTAGGCGTCTTGTCCTTATCCTTGCTCTTATCATCTTTGTCCTTTTTTATTTCGCCTGTTTCTCCATAATCTCTCCAGCTATAGCTAAGATCTAGGTTCATGTTATCAGCCAAATTAAAAGAAACACCAGCAGTTAGTTGATAAGCAAAGTTATTAGCCATATCATAGGATGAAGTATCTTTTTCTCCTTTTACAACCTTTCCATCATAAGTTGTAGTAGAAGTAATCTTTTGTTGCACTTGAGCCATACCAACACCAGCTCCGGCAAAGATTTTACCAATACCTGCAAACTCATACACATCAACATAACCACTAAGCAATAATGATCTTACATTTTCTTTAGCTTGAGATTCTACAGATGTGTCCTTATCGTCGTTTGGATTTTTAAAAGTACGAGAACATTTAAATTCTGGATTGGTTAGGAAGTCAAGGGTTAGTTCTATTCTAACATTATCCATCGCATTATAACCAGCACCAACACCAAAAATACCAGAAATAACGGGTTTAGACTTACCAATACTCTTGTCTTTATCATCCTTAAAATTTAGCATATTCAACCTAGTTGCACCACCTTCAGCTTTAAGATAAAACCCACCTGTTGCAGCAAATGATGTAGCAGAAGTCAAAAGAGCCGTACTGGTAGCGGCAATTAACAATAGTTTTTTCATATATTTCTCCTTAAAATTAATAAACAAGAATCCCTTATAGGCTCTCAAATAAATACCTGTGAAACATAAATTCTTTTCAAATTTCACTTAGGTCACCTAGCTTTAGGTGTATAGCATAATATTTGTCTTCAGCCAACTTAAAAAACTATTATAACATTGGTCAATAATATTATGGCGATAGTTTGTGGTAATAACAACACAATATAAAACCCATATAGCTTTAGCCTTAATTTTCCGATATTTCTTCTTGCAGGGTATCAGCCTGATTATCCTCTAGTTTAAACTCAAGCAGATTAATTGAACCTATATGTATGCCATTATCAGAAAACTCAATATCAAATTTTACCTTTTCATAAGTTGCTACTTCACTATCATCTGTCTTAACCACTTCAGATACAGAAGAATTAGCAACTTTCTCAATTATAGCCTTGATCATTTTTTTAGGTAATAACAAATTATTAGGTATCAACTTATCGATGATATCATGATGATTAGTTAATTCAAAAGATAATTTACCTTTTGGTAAGTTACTCTCAAAAAATTGCAAAAAACCTATTAAAGCTATTTGGGCATTATCATCACAAGAGAAAACTAATCGGTCAATATTTAAATTTTTGATATAATTGATATCTTTACCTTGATCCTTAGAGATATTTATTAGGGTGGCTAAATCAAGCTGAGCTGTTTTGAAATTCAAAAAATCTTCCTCTGCAGCATATGACAAACGTAATTGTAAAGCTATATCTTCGCCATCCTGAGATTTTGCTTTATTGATTAAGAAAACCAAGTCACTAATATTAAAAATTTCCTTATCTTTCTGAATAATTGATAATAATTTATTGTTAACTTGCAAAAGCTTCACGATAGATTTTAGATTATCTCCACTAGACAATCTATATATAGGTTTATTAAATTTAACTAGTGCGGCAATATCTTGCTTCGACTGTACACTATATTCAATTAACTTACCACCAAAATTTTCTTGTTGTTTTATTGTTTGTCCTAAAATCAAGTTAGCTTTTTTAAAACTAAAATCAAATAAAAATGTCATTTTTTCAGCAGATATTTCTTTAGAATTAATATGATCAATAAATTTTATTTTTGGCTCGACTAAACTAATCTGCAAGCGGGAAGGGAAACCAGAAACTTTGACTTGGCTATAAGATATCTTAATATTATCTGTCTCTGAATTATTTATAGTACTTACCACATTACTTTTGATAGTATAAGCAACGGCAAACCATATTATGGTGTAAGTTAAACAAATAAAAAGTAAAATTTTACGTATCACTTTATTATACTCAATTATAAATTAATATTACGGGTAGCAGATGGTAAGCGAACCCTTATACCGTCAAGATCTTCAGTAACAATAATCTGACAACCAAGTCTTGAAGTATGAGTAAGACCAAATGCTAAGTCAAGCATATCTTCTTCTGCCTCGGAAGGACTTTTTAATTTGTGATAAAATTCCTCATCTAAAATAACATGGCAAGTAGCACATGCTAGAGAGCCTTCGCATGCACCTTCAAGATCAATATCGTTTTGATGAGCAATTTCCAAAATAGACAATCCTATAGGGGCGTCCACTATTTTCTCTGTCCCATCTTTATCTACAACAAAAATTACTTTAGGCATTAGTTATCATCCATCTTCAATTCACTTTAGTTTATTTCATTAATATGCTTACCTTTAAGTAAGCCTTCCACCGTGCTATTTAATCTTTCGGCAAGAAAATGCTCTGTTATACTCTCAAAATTTTTGCTACATTCTATAATGTAATCACGATCATTTGAGTCTATTGCTTCTTTTAGAGTTTTAATTGCCATATTAATTTTTTCCATTTCATTTTTTGCAAGAAGATTTGGCATCTCTCTAATAGCATTTTCTATATTATAAAGCAAAGATTTTGTGTTAATAATTGTTTCTTGTAACAATTTCTTATTATGATCACTAGCCGCATTTTGATAAGCATTTTCTAAAATCTCGGTAATCTCACTTTCATTTAAACCATAACTTGGTTTTATTTCAATGTTATGTGAGATATTACTATTTTTTTCTAGAGCTGACACTGACAAAATGCCATCTGCATCAATAGAAAATGTTACTTCTATCCTAACTCCCCCTGCTTTCATTAGTGGCAATTTTAGTTCAAATTTTGCAAGTGACCGACAATCCTCTACCATTTCTCTCTCCCCCTGTACCACATGTAGCTTCATAGAAGTTTGGTTATCCACATAATTGGTAAACTCCTTAGTAACCGATATCGGTATAGGGCTATTACGCAGAATAATTTTTTCAGTAATTCCTCCATTTAGTTCAATACCAAGTGACAAAGGCACTACATCGATTAATAAGGAATTAATATTTGCAGAAGTTAGGCTCTCTGCTTGCAGAGCCGCACCCCATACTACCGCCTTATCTGGGTTAATATCTGAAAAAATAATAGTATTAAATGTTTGCCTTAAACTCTTACTAATTAACGGTATACGAGTTGAACCACCAACCAGGATAATACCTGAAATATCAGGGGTCTTTGCCTGTTCTAGCGTATCTTTAGTAATAGCTATGGTACGTTCTACTAATGGTGTTATTAACCTCTCAAAATTTTCTATATCTAACTCCAACATCTTTTCTTCATATATATAGCTAACCCGATTAGCATTTATCCGTAACAAACTGGTGTCATTGCGAGGAGGGGCGAAGCCCAAACGAGGCAATCCATTTTTGGTTACTTTTATGGATTGCTTCGTCGCTACTAAAGTATCTCCTCGCAATGACGTTTGTAAATTGGGAGCAATACTAGTCGGATTATCTATAATACTACATTTATTTTGTACACTAAGTGTTTCTTTAACTTTTTTTGCTAATTTTATTAATTCGTTAGATGCTACTAATTTATATTTATCACAAAAATACTTCATCACTAAGTGATCAATATCATCACCGCCTAAAATATTATCTCCGCCAGTGGCAATAACCTGAAGTACGCCGGTTTGCATATTGAGAATTGATACATCAAAAGTTCCTCCCCCTAAATCATATACTAAATAACACCCTCTGCTTTCTTTATTGAAACCATACGCATAGGCTGCTGCTGTTGGTTCTGCAATTAACCGTAATACCTCAAATCCAGCAATTTTTGCTGCCAGCATTACTTCTCCTCTAGCAGCATCGTTAAAATGTGCCGGTACAGTTATTACCGCTTTTTTGACTTCTGAGTTTAATCTTTCAGTAGCTTGTTGCCTTAAATAGAGAAAGATTTGGGCGGCAATTTCCGGAACAGTCATCAATTTTCCAGCAAATTGCAGCCGTAATATTTCACTATCTAGGTCAATATAATCTTTCACTAAAGCAAAAAGTGTCGGGTTATTTTGTATATCGGATAGTTTCTTACCGAAGAGCCTTTTTATAGAGCGAAGATTATCGATTATATCATGATTACCCACAATAAAGCTTTCACCATGGAAGGCTATCACTGATGGGATAAGTTCTAAATCTTGATCATTTGTGATAATTTGTACCACTTGTTGATTTGACAAAGCAATTAATGAGTTTGTTGTACCGAAATCAATGCCAACGGCTATGTTCTTATCATTTTCTTTATGCTGGGAAGAGCCAGCCTCACTAATTTCTATTATTTGCATGATTTGATTTTTAGCTGAATATTATTAATTAAGTTTTTAAGATATTTAAATCTTATAGTACTATCAACGGCATCTTGCATATTTTGATTTTGGAATGCAGTAGTTAGAGATTTAGTAAGTTGTTGCTTTTCAAGAATCTTGTTATTTAGCATATGTTCTAACTTTGTTAAGTCTTCAGTAGTTTCAACAAACTCTAATTCACTCCACACAACATTCAATTGTTCCTTTGAAATACCTTGCCTAACCTTTAGGTCATCCAAAACTATATTGTTTAACAAGAGAAGATACTCAGCTCGTGCTAAATCGTCTTTAAGTGTTGAATAAGCCTTATTTAGCTCAATAGAGATAGCCAAATTTTTTTGCTTTTCGGTGTTAGAGTTAGTTCTATCCGGATGATATTTTAACTGCATAGCGAAATATTGACGATCCAGATCAGACAAGTCAATATCATATTTTTTTTCTATGCCTAATAACTCAAAATAATTGTTCATAATCGCTCCTAGCCCTAAATTCTCCTGAATTAATGGTATGGACCTACCCTATATACAGAATGAGAAGCATATGCTAATCTTCTAGGATAGGAAATGAATCCTAAACAACAATAAGGAG
>NZ_MWZE01000025.1 GCF_002259525.1 Rickettsia endosymbiont of Culicoides newsteadi
CTCATTCTTAGTTAATACTTTTTCTCTTAATTATTCAATAATTATTTCATTCCTATATCATTCCAGCGGAATGTGGGTTATAGAATTATTAAAAGCAGTTTTATGCTCAATATCTTGCATCCCCCCTATTTCTGGGCGAGATAGAAAATTTTCTAAATTATAAACTTTTTCTTGTAACTCACTAATTTTTACTTCATTGTTATTTTGTTTTGTTATTAATTCTGTATGCATTTTATTCTCCATTAAAATTGAATGTTTTACATTTTTTTGTTTTAAAGAAAAGCTATCGCAAATTTGCTGATTACTAGCCCGTTGCTTATTGCCCAAATTATAAATTGACGAGAAATCGCTCCTGCTACCCAATTCCCCTGAATTGACTATATTCAAATCATTTAAGTATCTTTGTTTAGTGATATGCGAAATTTTGGCATGGTAATTGGCTGGAAAAGTTACGATACTCACCTCAATTAATTCCGCTTCAGTGATTATTCTTTGGTTTAAGTTATTGTAATTTGCTAATTTTATATTAAAACCAATGGAAAGACCATCAACGGCTCCTTGGCGAACAAGCTCTATAGCTTCTTTACCTTTGTCGATTTTATTATTAATTATAGCTTCAACTTTTAAGCCGTAATCATCTTCCGTCAAAGACTTAATCACCCCTATTGGCTGTTGCCAATCATGTTGCCAAAGAAACTTGATACATAAATGATTGGCTGAGGCAAAAGCCCCTTTAGCAATTAGGTCATTATGCTGATCAGAAATATTATAAACACTAGCATAACCTGAAATAACTACGTTATTATCTGTAACAGATTTTATGATTAAATTTTGAATGGCTTGATTTTGCTGTAAGTTTTCAATATACATATTACCCCATAATTGCAATAACTATAGGTAATATATACTAAAAATCTCTAGCACTAAGTATTTTAGAAAAAAAATATTGATTTTTATCAAATATTTTTAAAATATATTCAATAAACGTTTATTAGTAAGGAAAACTATAGAAGAAAAATCTTCTGTATAAGGAATGCCATCCTACTCGACTTATTGTCATACCTACTCTCCTGTCACCCCTGCTTTGGTGCGGGGTCTAGATTCCCGCCTACTCACATAAGCGTCAGCAATTAAGAAAACAATAATTGAAAAACCGTCATTGCGAGGAGACCGTAAGGTCACGAAGCAATCCAGAAAAGTGATTAGAAATAGATTGCCACGCCACCTACGGTGGCTCGCAATGACGACTTATTAATAAAAATTAACCTTGTGTTTTTTACTAAATATTATACAATCTCTCTTTAACAATTATAATACGAGACTTTATATATGCAAAATAATACCAATAACTTACTCCTTCCCAATCATGTTACCCCAGCAACGCTTCTTGCTGCCTATGAAAGGGTGGCTAATACCAATGGCATACGCCCTATACCAGTTAATAACAATTTGGATATGCCAAATCTTGATACCTCTGTTGTTAATAACAATTTAAACGTTACAACCTCTGATCTATCAACTCCAATCCCTAATAGTACCGCCCCTGATGCTCACCCACCACTGCTAGGAGCAGAAGTTCAGCAGCCCCCTACAGAGTAAGATAACTTCACCACTTCAAAAGCTGTTTTTACAGCTTTTGAAGTTTAGTTACAAATATTCAGTTTAATATTTAGCCTCAGAGTCATTGCGAGCTGATGTATCCCCACGAAATTGTTGCAAAATAGCAAGAATTGATAGAATATCATCATTATTTAATGATGATATAGTAGGTTATGGATGTAAAAACAGTATTAAATCGAAGTAATAAAAGAACATTGTCCTTTTATACATAATAATCGTTTAAATGCGTTACTTGATGTTGCAGGAGGCTTGACAGTAAAAGATAAAAAGATTTATTCGTATTTTATCCTTGGGAAATTTATTATTGAATTTAATTATTTGCATGCCATAAAACCATTGCTAGAACCCCTGGCATCTATTATAAAGACAGAGCTTTGTCATGCTTAATTTCGTGGGGATATATCAGCTCGCAATGATAGTTTTTCATTTATTATTTTCTTAAACTGATGCCTATGCACTCCATCGCTCCTAGCCCCAAATTCTCCTGAATTGACTATATCAATGGTTATTATAATTTCTAATGAAATCAAATTTATAATTCTTCTTGCGTAATGCATTAATTAGATTTCGTAAATTTTCTTTACCATTGAAGCAATCTTGGAACATCTCATCATGCATTAATAAAATTAATTTATTAGGTAATGCAGTATCTTTTTTTGCAAATTTAGCATCTATCTCTTCTACTAGACGATCAACAGATTGTATAGGGCAACCATCATTATAGTGAGTCCATTCTAAATCCCATCCATATAGGTAAAAACCATTCTTGTACATAGCATTATCATCTATCTTTTCAACTTGATCTTCCTGTTTTGAAATATACGGATCATCTCTAGTTAAGTTAGGGAGACGGAATACATTCCTCCCAGGAAGTCTAGTATCAATATGGGAACCTTTTAAACCTAGCGTATCATTATTCTTTTTAAGATCATTAATTACCGATGGAATATCGCGATAAAATTGCTGATAGCGATTATAAGCATGAGAATAACTGTGATTCCCTATCTGAATAAAAGGACTCTTCTTAGCTAAATTCACAACACCCTTTGACCAACTACTAGAATCGTAGTGGAATCCTACCATAAACATGGTAACGGGTATCTTTTCTCCAGTCATAACCGCAACGACATTTTCTGTTCCTCTAAGCGGTCCATCGTCTGAAGTGATATAAATGGTATAACTAGCGTATGAAAAGCCAGCATAAAATATACTTGTTATAAATAACAATAAACAAAAATGGTTTAATCTTACAAGAGTTCTTAGTATGTTCATATATTCCTCAGTTAATCTGTTTGGCATAAAAATATAGCTAACCTTTAGTATTTATCTATAACCAACAGAAGTCATCGCAAAAAAGCATAAACCAACGAAGCAATGGCGTTAACCAAATATAGAATTACTTTTAGTTATTAGACCTTATATCACATTTTCAAGATATAAGGTCTATTGTAAGCAGCCTCCTATTGTACCAAAAGAAATATTGAATGTCTATACCAAATAATATGCAACCGTAGAATCAATAGTTGACAATAATCAAAGAGTATAGTTAAATAAATTGTGAGGCAACTATATAACTTATAAATAGCAAAAGAAATGAGTAAATATTTTATATTACTACTGATATTTATAATGCCTCTTAATTCATTAGCTCAACAACAAATATCTAACCAGGTATCTAATTTTGTTGCACCAGTTACTTATTTTGTCGATCATACTAAACAACTAAAGCTACTCAAACATAATTTAGATAAACATCGACAAGCAAGTATTATAGGAACTAGTGGTATGGGGAAAACCCAACTTGCTAGAATGTACTCTCATGAGAATCAAAATAATTATAAACTCATATGGTTTATTGACTGTAATTTAGATATTAATCAAGAGTTTCTAAAGCTAGCTCAAGCTATTAATAGTACTGCTAAATCTAATCTAGTATCAGAAGATATGAGGTTAGTACAACAAGAAGTAATAAGCTATTTATCGAATCAAGATAAATGGTTATTGATATTTGATAATCTGAAAGTCAGTGAAAATAAAAAAGTTCAAGAATTTGTTGATTGGGAAAATAACGGGCATGTTATATTTTGTTCCCAAGATAGTGAAAGATTACCTAATATAATTAAAATGACTGCCTTTACAAAAACTGATGCCATTACACTTGCTAATAATATTCTAGAAAACAATGATCCAAAAATAGTAAAATTCTTGAGCAAAGAATTTGCTGGCTATCCTATCCTGATAGCACAAGGTGTACAATTATTAAACAATGTACAAGGTTTAGATATAACAGAATATAAGAAAAAACCCAACGAGCAGCAGATAAAATTCAATTGAACATTATGTTAACTATCAATGAATTAAAGCCAAGTGCTAAAAAATTACTAAATAAAATAGCCTTAATAAATAACCAAGGTTTCTCGAAAGAATTTTTAAAAATTATTACTGATGATCAAAGTACATTGAATGATGATCTTTATCAATTGTCTAAATTTGCCTTAATATCTAACATTGATTCTAATGAAAATAATCCGATCTTTGAAATGCACGATGTTATTGCTCAGAAAATAGCTGAGATTAATTGTAGCGAAGGTAATAAAGCTTATTTAGAGGATATCATTACCAAATTAATAAATTGTATACCAAAAAGTGTATTACAAGCTCGCATTTTTAGAAATGCTAAAACTATCCAAGAAAATCTTGAGATAATTTTAAAAAATTCAGAGAAATATAATTCAAATATATATAAACTTATGGAGCTTAATTTTCAAATAATGCTTCAATATCATAATTCTCTTGATTATTATAATGCAGAAAAAAAGGTTAATTGGTTTAATAAGGCTGATCAGGAAGGAAAATTTAATTTATGGTCGAATAATGATGAAAAATGTGCATATGCAAGTTATGTACAAGCAATAGGTGGGTATCATAGGGGCTATTCTAATTATAAGATGGCAATAAAATATTTTATAAGAGCGAAAGAAATATTTGATAATGTGAAAGGTTATGAATCTTTTAAATGGACTTTATTTTATAGTTTAGCAATATGTAATATTGCATTAGGACAGATTCAAGAAGCAGAAAAAAACATTAAAATTATAGAACAAATGTTTAATGAAGGTTTAGCAGATAAAAGTGACTTAGGATATATACATAGTGCTAGAGCAAAATTATTATTTGTACAAGAGAACTATACTGAATCATTGGAGCAAACTAATAAAATTATAGAAATATCCATTAAAAATGGACTAAGTCCTGATGACCTATTTCTTGTTAATCCTTATTTACTTAAAGTAGAACTATTAAATTATCTTAAAGAATACCCAAAAGCATATATTCAAGTTGAGAAATTATACAATTTGTGTAAATCTTCCCAAAAAGCACCTCCTGAAATATTAGGTCGTATTTACACCCAAATGGCAAGTAGTGAATTAGGATTAGGTAAGCTAGAGCAAGCCTCAGATCATGTTAATAAGGCTATCTCCATATTTTTAGCCGATGAACGTAGAAATCCTAAAAATGCAGATTATTCGGAAGATCCAGATTTAGCAGCAAGTTACGTAGTCCAAGGTAATATTTTATTTGCTCAAGATAACATAAAAGCAGCTATAGAATCCTAAAAGAAGGCTTATAGCATATATCATTATTTATATAGGGATAATCGTAAAAATGTGGCTCAAGTGAGTTACTTATATACTCAAGGAGCTAAAGCATCATGTAAAGCAAAAGACTTATCTAATTATAAATTTTTTGGTAAACTGCAAGTAAAGGAGTTTGGCATAAATTATCCTAATACTGTATCTATGTTTGAGTATTGTAAACAATATGATATGGATTTATGGGCAAAAGAAAAATAAAAGAGCTGTATATTTTTGCTTTAAATAGTAGGACTCTTTTTATAAAATGAATGAATTACAACAACAAGCATCAGATCCCCAATATTCTGTTTGGGTTTCTGCCTCAGCCGGTACAGGCAAAACCAAAATTTTAACAGATAGAGTACTCAGATTGCTGATTGAAGGGGTGGCATTTAACAAAATTTTATGCCTAACTTTCACTAATGCAGCTGCCCTTGAAATGCAGAGTAGAATTAGAAATAAGCTTGCTAAATTTGCTGTAGATGGAACTGCTAAATTGACGAAAGAGTTAAGTTTATTACTTACTAGGGAGCCTTTAGAAAGTGAGGTGCAATATACCAAGACTTTATATTACAGACTACTAAACTCTGAAGATGGAATTAACATTTATACTATTCATGCTTTTTGTCAAAAGATGCTTAAATTATTTCCTTTGGAATCGAGTATCAATCCAGAATTTCAGATTCTTGATGATATTACAGCACAAGGGGTTATTAACAAAATAAGAAACCAAATCTATTTAGATCCAACTTATAATGAGCTGATTAGTTTCTTTTTGACAAACTTCCATGAAGTAACCATCAATGATATTTTTTCTGAAATAATCCAGCAAAAGATTAAGTTTAAGAAACTATTTGCCAAGCAAGTGGATTACAAAGAACATCAAACTATTAATTCTTATGTTCCTGAGCAATTATCAGAACTTTATAGCCATGCTCGGCAATTACTGGCAAAATACTCAATAGCTATTAACCTAGATCAAGAAATTCAACTATTTTTTCTTACTAAAGAAGGTACTAAGCGTAAGAATATGTTGCCCAAATCTATAGCAACAAACTATCCAAAATTATTGAATGAACTTGAATATATTCAAGAAAAAGTTTTTCAGTTAGGGCAGCAAACTAAAATGCAAGATATGGAAAATTATTCAAATTTGTTGTGTAATTTGGCAAAAATTTTTCTTGATAAATATGAGTCCTATAAAACTGAGAACAGCTTACTGGATTATGATGATTTAATTTATTTGACACAATTATTATTAACAGATGATACTACCAAAAATTGGGTGTCATATAAACTTGATGGTGGAATTGAGCATTTGCTTGTTGATGAAGCACAAGATACTAGCCCTGAACAATGGAGCATTATCACTGCAATTATAGCAGAGTTTTATTCTACCACTAAGCATAAAAAGAGTACTATTTTTGTTGTGGGTGATGAAAAACAGTCGATTTTTAGCTTCCAAGGAGCAAATCTTAGCTCTTTTAATTCTGTTAATGCAAATTTATGTAAAAAATTCTCTGAGGCAAATAAAAATTTCAAAAATATTACTCTTGAATGGTCATATAGGTCTACTGAAAAAATTATCGATATTGTCTATCTAATTTTACAACAAATTAAAAACACTACCCCTCAATTATTTACCTCTGAGAATCCTAAAATTTTGCCATTTCGTCAAAATGATAAAGGTATAGTAGAACTCTGGCCACTAGTTAGAGGAGAGAAAGAGAGTAAATTATTTTGGCCATTACCAGAAGAGCATAATAAATCCAAATCTGCTCAGCAAGTACTTGCGGAACAAATCGCTAATTTTATAAAAAGCCAGATAGCAAGCCAAAGAATCTTACATGCCACTAATTCCGAAGTTAAAGAATCAGATTTTATGATTTTGGTACGTAAGAGAGATGAGTTGGTTTTTGAAGTTATTAATTGTCTTAAGCAACATGGTTTACAAGTAGAAGATGTTGACCGAATCACTTTAGATAAAAGTTTGTCAGTATTAGACTTAATAGCCATAGCAAAATTTGTGCTACTACCTCAAGACGATTTGAATTTGATTGGTCTATTAAAATCCCCAATAATCGGCATGAGTGAAAAAGAACTACAGTTGCTTGCAGTTTCTCGTGGCAAGAATTCTATATGGGAATATCTGCAAAATATACCAGAATATACAAATATATATAATAAGTTATGTTATTTTCTACAGCTATACAAAGTTGCCAATTGTCGGAATTTTTTCTCATTGATTGTCGATTGTTGGGATATTAGAAAAATTCTAGTTGAATCTAATGGATTTGATAGTAATGATGTAATAAATGAATTGATATATTTAAGTATAAATTATGCTAATAATATAGATAGCTCGCTGCAAAGCTTTGTTTATTGGTTTGAAAATAACAAAATTGATGTTAAAAGAAACTTAGAATCGTCAAGTAAGATAAAAGTCATGACTGTTCATGCTTCTAAAGGGCTACAAGCACCGATTGTTATCCTGTGTGATACTAGCTCAGTGCCAACTAACAGCAATAAATTTATTTGGGATCAAGATGGTAAGGTGTTCTCTGTCCCCCAATCATCTAATAGCCCAGAATTTTTTAAAGCTCTCAAGGAACAGGAACAACAAAAAGACTTACAAGAATATATCAGACTACTTTATGTGGCAATGACCAGGGCAGAAGATCATTTAGTGATATGTGGTTACCAGTCAAGTGGTAATAAGCTGCCACAAAATTGTTGGTATGAGTTAGTTTCTAGAGCAATGAATATGCATGGTAAGCTACATGATAATGGGATTATAGTTTATGAAATGGTTATTTCTGAGTAAAATTTTAACACAAGATAAAGGTAGCATAGGCTCTAAAATTCAGGTATAATAGCTGTTATAGTCAATTGATGAGAACAACAACCATGCTTAACTTTGCCCCCTATATAGATTTACCTTTAGTTTGGGGTGGACTAATTGTCATAGCAATATTTCTGTATGTATTACTAGATGGTTTTGATCTGGGGGTTGGTATATTATTTCCATTTGCTCCTACTCAAGATTGCCGCAATAAAATGATGAATTCCATAGCACCATTTTGGGATGGTAATGAAACTTGGTTAGTTTTAGGTGGTGGTGGATTATTTGTTGCGTTCCCACTGGCTTATGCAATTTTGATGTCAGCCTTCTATATACCAATTATCGCAATGCTTTTGGGCTTAGTTTTTCGCGGGGTAGCTTTTGAATTTAGATTTAAAGCCACTCCAAAGGATCGCTACATATGGGATTATTCTTTCCATTTTGGTTCTATCATTGCCGCCTTATTTCAGGGAATTATGCTGGGAGCTTTTATCCAAGGTATTAAAGTGGATGGCAGGGTATTTGCTGGCGATGCTTTTGATTGGCTCACCCCTTTTTCTCTGATGACCGGTATTGCTCTGGTATTTGGTTATGCCCTACTTGGTTGTACTTGGCTTATCATGAAAACTGACAAAGATACGCAAATATGGGCTCGTAAATCTGCAGCATATGTATTAATTTATGTTATGTTATTTATGGGATTAGTAAGTTTATGGGTACCATTTTTAAACGAGAGAATTCGTATATTTTGGTTTACTATGCCTAATTTTGCATATCTCTCATTCATTCCTATTTTAACTATTTTTACCTTATTTATGTTATTCACCACTCTTTATAAAAATAAAGAATACCAACCTTTTTGTTACTCAGTTTTACTTTTTACTCTGGGCTATTTAGGGCTAATTTTAAGCATCTGGCCTTTTACCGTACCATATCAAATATCTTTATGGCAATCGGCAGCAATAGCCGAATCACAATCTCTAATGTTGGTAGGAGCTGCGTTACTTTTACCGATAATATTAGGTTACACAATTTATTGTTATTATATATTCCGTGGAAAATCAACTCATCACCCAATGTATTAGTAAATTGAAAAAAATTTTTATTTCTCAGAAATGCAAACAATGGCTTTGGTTTGTAATTTTATACTTAGTGGGGCTAATATTTGTGCTATCATTATCCTGTATAATTAAAGCTATCTTTTTTATATTTGGCTAGGAAACTGGGTAAATAATTTAATCTGTGCTAGACACGCTGCTACGGCAGTTTCAGTTCGCAAAACATTCACTCCTAGACTTATTGATAAACTATTAGGTCTCAATGAAAGTATCTTAAGTTCATTCGGTGAAAAACCTCCTTCTGGACCGACAATAACTGAAATATTTGAGTATGATGTAGGCATTATTTTTAATAATGTATTATTTTCATCTTCATTTTCATTAGCATATATTATAGAATTATTTAGGTTCTGATCGAGGAAAAGACTAAGTGATGTTAATGGCATAAGAATGGGCGGGATCAAACGTTCGGATTGTTCTGTAGATTCAATAATACATTTCATCAATTTTTGATTATTAACATTACGAAATTGAGACCTTTCTGTAATTAATGGAATAATTTTTGTCACCCCAAGCTGTACAGCCATATCTATGGCATCTAACATTCTATCACTTTTAATAATCGATATCCCTAAAGTAAGCTCAGGTTCGATTATTGTTTTTCTTAAAATATTAGTAAGTTCAACATGTAAATTATTTTTTGTTATATCGGTAATTTGGGCTATAAACTCACCATCTATACCGTTAAAGATTCTAAAATGATCACCAATTTTTAACCTTAATACTGTTTTAAGGTAGTGGCTATGGTCTTCTGCAAGATTTAACGAATAATTTTCAATTAGTTTGATATTGCTATATATTCTATGAAGACGAGAAATTTTCATAATTTTAACTCCAATGATCAATTATCATAGTACTCTACAATTTTTTATTTATTTCCTTATGATGAGTAAAAAAGCTGACTACTACGCGTCATTGCAAGCTGATGTATCCCCCACAACTGTTGAAAGTTAGAAGGTAAAGCGGGTTTTAGATAGGTTTTCTGTCATTGCGAGACCACGTAGTGGTCGTGGCAATCCATCTTTGGTTACTTTTATGGATTGCTTCGTCGACCTACGGTCTTTCTCGCAATGACGTTGACCACATACGACTTTTAAACTATCCGGTCTAAAACCGCTTCCTCTTCTAACTTTCAACAGTTGTGATGTATCCCCACGAAATTAAGCACGACAAAGCTCGGTCTTTATAATAGATGCCAGGGATTCTACCAATGGTTTTATGGCATGCAAATAATTAAATTCAATAATAAATTTCCCAAGGGTAAAATACGAATAAATCTTTTTATCTTTTACTGTCAAGTCTTCTGCAACATCAAGTAACGTATTTAAACGATTATTATGTATAAAAGGACAATGTTCTTTTATTACTTCATTTAATACTGTTTTTACATCCATAACCTACTATATCATCATTAAATAATGATGATATTCTATCAATTCTTGCTATTTTGCAACAATTTCGTGGGGATACATCAGCTCGCAATGACGAAGCACTTTTCTCAAACGTCATTGCGAGGAATAGCTTTGCTATGACGAAGCAATCCAAAATAAGTAGAAATGTATTGTCACAACCATACAGTGGTCTCGCTAATAGACAAAAATTTACTATGGATAAGTGCTAATCGAGTGCATTTTAAAGATTTTTCTAGCATTTATAGCAAAATTATCTATAAATTACTTAGTGGCTAATAAAAATAATATATACTATAGGTAAACCGAGAAGGGTTAACTAAATATATGGTATAATTATGATGTCTTGATAAACAAAAAAATTTAATTTTATGACAGAAGTGATAGCTAAAGAACAATTAGAACAATATATAAATCAAATAGAAGGGCTTGAACAAGAAAAAGCTGAATTATCTGAAGCAATAAAAGATGTATTTGATGCAGCCAGCTCCAGTGGTTTTGATACCAAGGCTATGAAGTCTGTGTTAAAACTAAAAAAACTTGATAGAAATAAGCTGGCTGAACAAGATGCAATCTTAGAATTGTACAGGCAAGCTTTAGGTATATAAATTAAAGATATTTAATAATGAAATTATATCCGTTAAGACTATTACCTGAGCAAGTTAATTTTGATTTTATCAGATTTAAAAAAGTAAGCTATACGATGTCCATTATTTTGTCTCTTGTGAGCATTATATGGATAGGAATTTATAAATTTAATTTTGGTATTGATTTTTCTGGTGGAATTGTTATAGAAGTACGGCTTGATCAATCGCCTGATTTAACCAAAATGCGTGAAGTACTTAATAACCTTAAGATTGGTGAAGTAGTATTGCAAAATTTTGGTAACCAGAATGATTTGTCGATACGAGTTGGTAGCAATAGTGAAGACACTTTAATGCACAATATTGAGCTGATCAAATTGACTTTAAGCAACCAATTTCCTTATAAATTTGAATATCGTAAAGTAGATTTTGTTGGCCCACAAGTTGGAGCTCATTTGATAAAATCAGGAATAACGGCTCTAATTCTTTCTTTTCTTGCCATCATGGCTTATACTTGGGCTAGATTCGAGTGGTATTTTGGGCTTGGTATACTGATAGCTTTGCTACATGATGCCATACTAAGTTTAGGTTTTATGAGTGTGATGAGGTTAGACTTCAATCTAACTTCCATAGCAGCTATTCTTACCATAATAGGTTATTCTGTCAATGATTCAGTAGTTATCTATGATAGAATTAGAGAAAACTTACGGAAATCATATCAGAAAACAATGCCACAAATTATTAATCAGAGTATTAATGAGACTTTGTCTAGAACCATTTTAACAGTTGTGACAACCTTGTTGGCAAACCTAGCTTTAGTAATATTTGGTGGAGAAGCTATTCATAGCTTTAGCTTATTAGTATTTTTTGGGATAATAGTTGGTACATATTCTTCTATCTTCATATCTGCTCCGATACTAATGTTATTTGTTGCCAACAAATTTAGATAGCGAGAACAAGGAGGCAGTGAATAGTGGATTGCTTCGTCGGCTTACGCCTTCTCGCAATGACGCTTGGGTTGCATACACGTCATTGCACATAGGCGTTAGTTTAAGAAAATAAAGTAGAAAAGTCGTCGTTGCGAGCCACCGTAGGTGGCGTGGCAATCCATTTCTCATCAATTGACTATAGTGATTTCAAGAATTGTTAGAACCCACCTTACTCAACATAGTATCGGCTCTTTTTTCAAATGCATCGACCATTTTTTCAGTAGCATCAGTAAAAAATATACCAACTAATTTGTCAACTATGGCAAACTTCATTTTGAAATCAATAAAGAACTCTACTTTACTACCAGTATCTTCTTGAGAAAATTGCCATAAATTTTTTAAATATTTAAATGGTCCGGAGATTGCCTCGACTTCAATGGAGTATCTCTGCTTATTTAAATCATTTGAGTAGATAATTCTTGATTGATAATTGTCTGAAAAACCTTTTAACTGAATTACTAACTCAGCTATAATTTGATTCTCATTTTCTGAGATGATTCTAGCAGCCCTACACCATGGTAAGAATTCAGGATATGACTTTACGTCAAGAACTAAGTGAAATAATTCTTGGGCATTATATGGTAGGAGTTTGATTTGATGAAAACTTGGCATAAATTAATTTACAATTGCAGCATTAAAAATCAGTTACCCTGCCTTTATGCTGCCAATCTCCATGGATAGTTGGTTCTTGACCTTTAAAACCACCTATTTCTTCTGGCTTTTCTTTTTTATCTTTTATGGTAGTATCTTTTTTGTTATCCATAAATGTACTAATCCTCTGTATTACGTCTTTTTATTTGTATAGTCAATTAATTTGAATTAGCAACGTTATAAATCCGATTAGTATTTAGCCTCAGCGTCATTGCGAGGAGCCACTTTAGTGGCGACAAAGCAATCCAAAAAACGATTAAAATGGATTGCTTCGGAGGCTTACGTCTCCTCGCTAATAGACAGCACGATGGGTGCTTATTCGGCGCTAATTCAGGTTAATTGACTATATCTATACATGTTGAAACTTCAGTTGCCGATTTCTCCAATTCTTGCATTAGGTTATGCAAGAGGTCTATTTGCTAAGCCTGGTGCAAAAAAAAACCATCGGCTCCAACTGCTGCATAAGCTTTGCTTCTTCCTTAATAATATATTTTTACTTAAAGCACAATTTTAATTATCAAAATCTGTCGATAACAATAAGTGCTTGACTCTTTTATTGGGTTAGGATACTCTCAAGATAAATTAACTAATTTTTGATACTATTATGTATAGATTGTTATTATTATGTATTGTTTTTATAAATATATCGCAAGTAAATGCTGCTGATTTTACCATAGAACCTTTATCTGAATCATCGAAACAAGAGATGATTAAGAAAAAAGTGTGGCATGATGGATGTCCAGTTGCTCTAAATCGATTGAGAGTTATTAAATTCCCTTATTATGATTTTAATTCTGTAATACATCATGATGGAAAACTAGTTGTTTTTGATGCTGTTTCTGAGCGTGTTGTCGCCATTTTGAAAAAATATATGATTTAAAATACCCTATTGCTAAAGCACGTACTATTGAAGATTATGATGGTGATGATGACAGAAGTATGGCAGATAACAATAGCTCTAGTTTCAGTTGTCGTGAAATTACAGGAGGCGGTTTACCTTCAGTACATTCATACGGTCTTGCGATTGACATTAATCCAATTCAAAATCCTTATATTTCTATTCCAAGTGACATAAGTCAAGCAGGGCTTGTTACTGTAAAACCTTCAGAAGGATCAAGTTATCTCAATCGAACCAATATTAGACCTGGGATGAGTGAAGTAATAATTGATCTTTTTGCTGAAAATGGTTTTAGTGTTTGGGGAGGAAAGTGGAATACTCCTATAGATTGGCAGCATTTCCAAACATCTCGAGCTATGGCACAATTATTAGCCATTATGAACTATAATGATGGGTGTACTCTTTTTGAGTTCTACACTAAAACCCCGCAAATGCTTAACAAAATTGATCCTAATAATAATCAATTTGTTGAGCTTTATAAAAAAGACTCTAAGATGTTTATGCAATGTTTAAAAAAATTACCAGAAATATTAAGCCTAACGCCAGATCAGGCATATGAGATTTTATCAAAATGTATTGTAAATAAGTGATTAATACAACCATTTCTTCTTACTATAGAAATTTTGTTACTCCACTAAGTTAACTAAGAATTTTGTTAACTTAGTATAGGCAATTGATGAAAAGTTGGGGGCGTTGTCGTTCAATGCTTGCCTATTACTTATCATAACACCCTACAATTTTTATTCTATAAGTATAAAACAGCATAAAAACGTCATTGCGAGCTGATGTATCCCCACGAAATTCTTGCTATTTTACGCGAGTTGCCAATTAAGTTAGCTCATAAAACCTAGATGTCAAGCAGTTTACGAACTATTTGACACGTGAAAAGTATAATCAAAACGCTATGTATTTTAAAAAATTTCTAATTTTAAG
>NZ_MWZE01000026.1 GCF_002259525.1 Rickettsia endosymbiont of Culicoides newsteadi
ATTGGTTTGCTCATGTCAAATTTCCTATTATTTTATGCGAAGAACATGTGGATAAGTTGATAGTAACTTATCCACATTCTTCGCTATTTACAACATCAATAATCTTTATTTTATATATTTAAAAGATTATTTTTTCAACTTGACACAGTTTGACGAACACTCCCAAACATTTGATCTGCTTTAGACCAACTGTTTGATAATTCTTGTTTTGGGACATATCGTGCATTAAATTTCTCAAACCATTGTACAGTTTTGTTACCACATATTCCATCAACTGAAATATTATAACCATGATTTTTTAACTGAGATTGAACATTAGAAACTGTTTCTCCTTGAGCATCCTTGCGTATTAGTATTTTTTCTTGTTGTTCTTTTGTAGTGTCTATAAATTTACCAAAACCATCTTCTGCAAGAGTTTTCCAAGGAAAGAGTTTTCCAGGTGCCACATGTTTTTCAGCTACTTCACCAAGACCAACAAGATCATCCTTAATATTTAAATCAGGATATCTTTCTTTAATATCTGTAAGACATGCTTTTAATCTGTCTATTTGAGAAGATGTAAAATTACTTTCTGAATCATTAACAAGCATGATAGATATGCCAAAATCATTAACTTTTTTTTGTCCTTTCCAACTACTATTGCCGGCAAAAAATGTTTTTGACTCTAAGTCATTATGATATTGATATTGGTTACCATCTTTATCTATTATGTAATGTACACTTGCTCCTCTTTCTTGCAAAGCAGTTAATGCTTGGTCTAATGTTGGGCTAACTGAATAGGTTAGCACAACACAACTTGGTTCTATTCCTTCTCTAGGTGCAGAAAATTTACAATGATTAGTACGACTAATACCATTATTTTGCTTACTCATTTGATCCTCCTCATGATAATTTTAATTTTCTTGAAAGTATTAAATATGTACATATGGCTAACCAAATAACATTACACCAAATTTAGATGTCTATTAGTCAGAAGCTAGTAATTAATAACGATGAAGTAACCCAGGAAAATAATCAGAAATGGTTTGCTTCATAAAATTATGCCCCCTGATAATAGATAGAGTAATGCTAATCGGATAGCTATACTTAAAAAGTATAACTATAATCTTGGCTTGTGCAACAAGTTATTGCTAATATGTAGGAACTATTGTATCTTAAAATTTATGATATATTAGTGTGTTTAATAACTAAATAATTAAGGGACTATGACAAGTAATATAACAGATGATTCTTTTGATAAAGAAGTTTTACAATCTACTGATCCTGTATTAGTTGATTTTTGGGCTGAATGGTGTGGACCATGCAAAATGTTGACTCCTATTCTTGAAGAATTGAGTAAGGAATTGGTAGGAAAGGTAAAAATTGTTAAAATGGATATAGAGCAAAATCCTAATATACCTTCAAGTTTAGGTATCCGTGCTATACCTACGATGATTCTATTCAAGGATGGCAAACAACTAGCTACTAAGACTGGGTTATTTCCTAAAAATGCTATTGAAGAATGGATTGATTCTTCAATAAAAATGTAAATCATGTTTTTAGCATATGACGTCTAAACTAGTATCTATAGAAATAGTTGATGGTTTTGTTGAAGGAATCAACAATCAACAAAGAGTAGAAAGCTTAAGGCGTTTTCTTATTAAAGGTGGTAGTATTTTTCCTTCGTCAATTCCTATCTTAAATAATATAAATTTTTCCTGTAAAACAGGTGAAAGAATTGCCTTTATTGGTAGTAATGGTTCTGGAAAAAGTTCTTTGCTTAAGGTAATTGCTGGAATTTATCCATTAAAATTTGGAACAGTTAAAGTTCATGGTGATTTTGCCGCTATCATTGAGACTGGCATAGGATTTGAGTTAGAACAAACTGGCAGAGAAAACATTAAAATGCTTATGCTTTATAATAATATGTTAAGTAGATACAGTAAAGAATTAGAACAAGAGATTATAATTTTTTCTGAACTAGGTAGTAAGATAGATTTACCAGTAAAAAATTATAGTTCTGGTATGTTATCAAGATTAGCTTTCTCTGTATCGGTTTTTCAAGATGCAGATATTCTTTTGCTAGATGAAATTTTTGCTACTGGTGATAGTTATTTTGTTGAAAAATCTACTAATTTTATGAAGAATAAGTTACAAAATATACCAATTCTAATATTAGTAAGTCATCAGGAAAATATTATTAGGGATAATTGTAATAGATGTATATTATTAAAGGAAGGTAGTATTATCGCGGATGGCAATCCAAGTGAAATATTAGAAATTTATAATAGTGGGAATTACTAATGTTAAAGTATTTTTTTTCCAAAAAATACTGGTTGGCAGTAATATTATTAACCCAAGCTTCTATATCTCGTCAAAATAAAGATTCTTTCTTGGGTTCATTATGGGGGGTAGTTCAGCCTTTTGTCTATATAATAACTATTTCATATTTTGTTGGATTTTTACTTAAACAACCAAGAGAAACAATGATTATGAATTTAGTTGGAGCTATACCATTATGGACTTTTATTACTACTAGCTTAAATATATCATCAAATTCATTAATTAGTCGTAGTGGAATTATAAAAAAGATCATAATTTCTAGAACTATCTTTCCTATATCGGATAGTTTGGCACAAGTTTATACTCTAGTTTATTCATTTGCAGCTATGTATATAGCTTTTATCATCTTATATCCTGAAAGACTTAGTGTAAATATATTTTTTGTGCCAATTCTTGTCTTACCGTTAATTATTTCTGTATGTAGTAGCTCTATTGCCTTTGCATTTTTAACCCCATATATACGAGATGTTCCTCAAATTTTAAATCTAATTTTTAGTGTTGTATATTGGAGTATACCAATAGTGTATCCATATTCTATGGTACCAGAATCAAAAAGGATACTCTTTGAAATTAATCCTATTTTTCTTGTTATAAGACCAGTTCAATTCCTAGTAACAGAAGGAATACTGCCAGATGCATTCATGATTATCAAGTCTATTATTGTAGCTGTTATTGTTACCTTCTTTAGTTATATTAGTTATAGGTTTTTTGCTAAAAATGTCATATATTATGTATGATGTTTTAATCAATAATTGCAAGATAGTGCAAATTTTACAACTAAAGTCTCATAGTACATTAAAGGATCAGCTATATGACACTTGCTTTTGGATTAAATTTTGCTGATTTAAACAATTTACAAGGTCTAAAAAAATTAGATAACATTTTTTTAAATTTCCTGTGTAGTCATAATCATTCTCTCTATCAAATTATTTTATCATTAAGAGCCAATCCTGAGCAAGTTAATCAGAAATATTACTCAGATTTTTTATTAGAAATTTCACCTATTTTAGATGATTTTTTGGCTGAATTATTTGCTATAGAGCAAGAAATAGCCAATATAAGATTTAGTCATAAAGAGTTTGATCTAATTTATGAATGTAAGAGAAAATTTGTTCAGCGTATCGCGGTAAAAAAATATCCTTATGAAAAATTACAGGAGATTGATTTTACTAATGTGTCAAATTCTCTAAAAAAACTTCTGGGAATAGAATGTTATCCATGTAGTATATGTCATCCCTGCGAAAGCAGGGATATAGATTCCCGCCTACGCGGGAATGACAAAGGAGTGTATGAGAATGACAAAAGTGATTTTACAAATAAGTTTGCTCGTCAAGTAATGGAATGGCAATTAGATGCTGAAAAATATGCTTTTGAGTTAGATATAGCAGCAAAATATGCGGCTTTTATGGTTTACAATAATGTTGAAAGCCAATTATTTTCTCTACCCCAAAAAATAGATAAAGATAATCTAATAGACCATGAAAAAGTCGCTAAGTATAGAAACAATGCAAGAATAGGATTTGATTATTTAGATTCTACGTCCAATCTAGATGTGGTTTTAAATAATACTCATTATTGTATCTATTGTCATAAACAAGAAAAAGACTCATGTTCTAAAGGGTTATTATCAGCAATATACTCAAATCAGAAGAGTATGCTGTCAAAGTCAGGATGTCCGCTGAAGCAAAAAATCTCTGAGATGAATTATGTAAAATCAAAGGGATTTAATCTAGCTGCCCTTGCTATTATTATCATTGATAATCCAATGGTAGCTGCTACTGGTCACAGAATTTGTAATGATTGTTCCAATGCTTGCATCTATCAAAAGCAACAAGCTGTGGATATTCCTCTTGTTGAATCTAATATCTTAGGGACTACTCTGCTTCTGCCTTATGGGGTAGAAATATATTTATTACTTACCAATTGGAATCCGCTTAACATTTTTGCTCCTTTACCAAATCTTCCAACTAATTATAAGGTTTTAGTAGTTGGTCAAGGACCAGCTGGCTTTAGTTTAAGTCATTATTTATTACGGGATGGGCATGATGTAGTAGCCATAGATGGTTTAAAAATCACCCCATTGCCTTTTGATGTTAACCAACCTATTAAATATTGGTCTGATTATAAAAAAAACTTATCAGAGAGAATACCAGGAGGCTTTGGCGGAGTAGCTGAATATGGTATTACTCCAAGATGGGATAAAAATAATTTGACGATATTACGTCTGATGTTACAAAGAAATAGTCGGTTTAAGATTTTTGGTAGTGTAAGCCTGGATAGCAATATAACTATGGAGCAGGTATACCATTTGGGATTTGATCATGTTGCCTTGTGTACTGGAGCTGCTAAACCCAAAATCGTTGAGATGAGAAATTTTCTTGCAAAAGGTGTTAGAACAGCTTCCGACTTTCTAATGACCTTGCAATCAGGAGGAGCTTTTTTAGAGCAATCTATCACTAATTTACTTATCAGGATGCCTATTATCATTATTGGTGGTGGATTGACCGCTATTGATGCAGCAACTGAAAGCTTAAATTATTATAAATTACAAGTAGAAAAGTTTCTAAAGAACTATCAGTTATCAGTTGTAAAGAATGGTAAAAAGCACACAGAGCAACATTGGACAAATGAGGATAGATTAATAGCTGAAGAATTTATTTTGCATGCAAAATTATTTAAGCAAGCACAAACTAGACCATCTATCAAGCAAATCCTAGACGAATTAGGCGGAGTAACAATTTGTTATAGGGGTAAATTAAAAGATTCTCCTTCCTATAAGTTAAACCCTGAGGAAGTGATGTATGCTATGGGGGATGGTGTAAAATTTGTTGAGGATATGATACCTTTAGGTATTGATGTTGATCAGTACAACTATACCCAATCGATAGAATTTGATAATTTAGGTGTAAGAAAAAAATTTAAGGCACGAACTGTACTGATGGCAATAGGTATCGATAAAGAGGTAGTAAATAATCATTTAGAAGATATAGTCAATTCAGGAGAATTTGTGGCTAGGAGCGATGGAGCGACGCCTATAACTAATAGGCGAGCGACGAGTAACAACGTCCCCAATTTCTCATCAATTGACTATAATGTAACATATTTTGGTGATTGTAATCCTTTATACTCTGGAAGTGTGGTTAAAGCCATAGCAAGTAGTAAAGAGGGATATAAAAATATAGGAGAAAAACTTACCAAAAATAGTCCAATTTTTCCTGGTAGTTATATAGATTTCTTTGCTAAACTAGATTATCTATTAACGAGTCGTATTGAAGAGGTTAATATTCTATCTGATAAGATAGTAGAGCTTGTAATACATTCTC
Organism: Rickettsia endosymbiont of Culicoides newsteadi; assembly: GCF_002259525.1. Lineage (GTDB taxonomy): Bacteria > Pseudomonadota > Alphaproteobacteria > Rickettsiales > Rickettsiaceae > Tisiphia. The sequence goes on from NZ_MWZE01000026.1 coordinate 5,646, forward strand.
CTCTTGCTGCTAAGAATTTTCAACCAGGGCAATTTTTCCGTTTGCAAAATTATTCTAGTGATATTGCAAAAATTATTGAACCTTTGGCTATTGCTGGAGCTTATGTTGATTCAAAAAATGGGTTAATTCATTTGATAGTTTGGCAAAGTGGTAAATCAAGTAATTTATGTAGATATTTATCGAAAAATGAGCAGGTAGTACTAATGGGACCTAATGGTAAGCCAACTGAGATATTGAAAGATAGTAATATAGTTCTTATTGGAGGAGGGGTTGGAAATGCTGTTTTATGCTCAATAGCCAAGGCTCTTAAAAATAATAATTGTAAAATTATATATTTTGCTGGTTATAAAAATTTACAAGATAGATTTTATCAAGAAAAAATTGAAGAATCAGCTGATATAGTAGTTTGGTGTTGTGAAGAGGGGATTTTATCAAAAAATCGGTCGAAAGATATTAGTGTTAAGGGTAATTTGCTGTATGCTATAATGGGGTATTGTTCTCTCTGGGAGAATTTGGCTATAGATAGGATAATAGCCGCTGGTGTTTCAGAAATGATGCAAGCTATAAGAGATAAAAAAGATGATTTTTTTGGTAAAAAACCCCAACTAATAGTAAGCATTAATTCTCCTATGCAGTGTATGATGAAAGGCATTTGTGGGCAATGTATTCAAAAAATTACAGACAAAAATAGATATATTTTTACTTGTACCTGCCAGGAGCAAGATGCAAAAATAGTCGATTTCATAGGGCTTAAGAGTCGTTTAGAACAAAATTCTCTGCAGGAAAAACTATGATTAATTCCTCCACGGTATATATATTGTAGTTTTTATGCTATGTATAGCTTTAAAACCTAGATAAACTGAAATACGTTCAATGATTATCTGTTGATAGTATGATATTTCTAAGGCGATGCTTGAATTTTCTGCTTGTACGTGTAAAATATTTATTAACTGTCCTTTCTCTTTAGATTTAACTATTTTTAGAGGAATAGTTTTGCTACTAAATTTTGATCCAACAATCTTACTCCAATTAATCATAATTTCTGCAAGCAATGGGTGCTGTTTGCCAAAGATTCGTCTAATAATTATGTTGATGTCATGGCTGAGTGGTTTCATGGGCAAAATTAATGATTGTAACCATTACTACTAATACAGCAAAAATAGTTGATACTAAAGGAAAATGCAGAGAAGTGATGGATAATACCATCAGCAATATATTGCATATTATAATTCTACACACTACTTCCCTATGACTTTTACCATTTTTCACTGCTTTTTGAAAAAAATGCTTTAAATGAGGTTGCCAAATCTTCTCCTTATTAAGTAGCCTAATTAATATAGTTAGTCCTCCATCTGTCATGTAATATAAACTAGCAATAGATGAAGCAATAAACAAATCAATACTAGAAGCTGAAATAAGTAACAAACATAAACCTAGTAAGAATCCTAAACTTATACTACCTACGTCCCCTATAAAGATTTTAGCAGGATGCCAGTTAAATATCAAGAAACCTATCGAACATCCCAATATAATGATGTTAAGTATAATTATAAAATTTGTATTTATTATTGTATCATACTTTAAATAACAAAGTATCAATATAGTGATAGATAAATGAATAGATTCGGCACCACTAATACCATCTATCCCATCAAGAAAATTGTAGATATTTAAAAAGGTAGTCAAATATATTATAGATAGTACAAAATCAATATATAATGGTAATTCATGATGAAATAATAATGCCGGAGATAAAAATAATACAATGCTTATTGTAGAACAAATTATATGAATAATTAGTCTTATAAATACGGGAACGGAGATAAGATCATCTAAAAATGAAATTGTAGAAATGATCAGCAATAAAGGTAAAATTTTAATCGAATTTATTAGTGCTTTTGTTGTAAAATATTCGTAAGAGATAAGACCAACTATTACCACTATTACTATAGCAATCCCACCTCCTCTTGGTGTAATTCTATTATGTACTCTACGTGGATCCGGTATATCCACCATTCCAAAAGAGGGAAGATTGAAAATCAATAGCCAAGTAAAAAAGCTTGTTGCTATAAAAGATAACAAAAATAAAAAACTATAATTAATAAAATCACTCATAACAACATATTAGATTTAAAACTGAAATATTCATTAGCTGCGATAATCACGTGGTCATGAACAGATATATTCACATTAGCACAAGTTTCTACTATTTTGTGTGTTAGTTTTATATCAGTATTTGAAGGCTTACTAACACCACTTGGATGATTATGTATCAGTATAATTGCCCCAGCTTCATTAAATAAAGCTCTTTTAATTATTTCTCTTGGATATATTGTTGCTTGATCTATGGTTCCTTGGCTTAAAACTTCATCAGCAATCAGGACATTCTTTTTATTTAGAAATAAGATACGAAACTGTTCTGTCTTCATATTACCCATAGTTGCTTTCAGATAATCTATTAGAATGCTCCAAGAGCTAATGACATTTTGATTTATTACTTTTTGTTTTAGCATTCTATTAGTTAATTCACGCATAGTAACAAAATTTATGTATAAATTATCATTAGTCCCCTTAATATTAAGTAGTTTTTCTTTATCTGTATTTATTAAATCAGCCAGACTACCAAATCGCGTTAGTAATTCCTTCGCTAATGGTTTTACATCTTTTCTAGGTATTACAGAAAATAATATCATTTCAAGTAATTCATAATCCGCAAGATTCTCTGCAGACATAACAATACGTTGCCTTAGACGTTGTCTATGTCCAATATAATGAGGAGTATCATCTTTCATATTGTTCTATTATAAATCTATTTTATAAGGTGGATATATCAAGTGTTTTGGTGACAAAGTAAAAATGTCAAAACCATCTTTGGTTACCCCCAAACTATGCTCAAATTGTGCTGATAATGATTTATCACTTGTGGTAACTGTCCAATCGTCTAATTTACTTAGATGGGTAGAGTGATGTCCAGCATTTACCATTGGTTCAATAGTAAAAAACATACCTTCTTCTAATACCAAGCCAGTGCCAACTTTCCCGTAATGTAGAACATCCGGTTTTGTATGGAATATACGCCCTATCCCGTGACCAGTATAATTTCTAACAACTGAATAATTATGCTTCTCAACATAAGTTTGTATAGCATTTCCGATAGTTCCTAAATGTACTCCTGGCTTCACTAGTTCAATTCCTATCATCATAGCATCATAAGTAACTTGCACTAAGCGTTTTGCTTTAATTCCTACATCACCAACGTAAAACATTCTACTAGTGTCACCGTACCATCCATCAACAATTACGGTAACGTCAATGTTTATGATATCACCATTCTTAAGGAGTTTATCATTTGGGATACCATGGCATACTACATGGTTAACAGAAGTGCAAATTGATTTTGGGAAGCCATTATAGTTTAAAGGTGCAGGGATTGCATTATTGGATACAATAAAGTTATGGCAAAGATCATTTAAATAAATGGTACTTACCCCTGGTTTTACATAATTAGTAATGAAATCTAAGGTTTCCGCAGCAAGTTTACCTGCAATATGCATTTTCTTAAAGTCTTCGGCTGTATGAATGGTTATAGTCATAAAATAATTAACTTTTTTATTAAAATTATCTATTGAAAGTAGAAATATATACTAAATTTTCACTTTTTTAAATTATTATTTGAATTTCATTGGATCTTTTTCAACAACCCTGACTTTATAGAAGCTATAAGATAGAGTTATTGTCTCAACATCATTCATTTCTTTATCTTCCTCAAAATCAGAGTCTATAAAAAATGTTACGGGCATTAACATTTTCTCTTTTGCTTTTAATAACTGTTCTTCAAAACAAAAACAATGTATTTTAACAAAATATTTACCGGCTTTATTGGGTGTAACATTATAAACGGAAGTTCCTATTATATCATCGTTGCTTAGATTTTCAGACTCGTAAAAAATTAGTGTATTTTGTCCTGGAATAACTGTAGCCCTTCTTTGTTTAGGAATAAATCGCCAAGGTAAATTACTATCAACATTAGAGTCAAATTCTATAGTTATCACTCTAGTTCCCTTTTTAGGGGAATATATATTAAATTCCTGTTTTACGGTGGTGCCACCATAACCAGTGACTTTACAAAATAAATTATAAATTGGTATCGATGCAAAGCTTAAAAAAACCATACTAAATGCTAAGCTAACTAAGGCTAAGGCAAACTTCCTATTGGAACGTCTATTAGAATCTGTAAACATTTCTCTCTATTTGAATTAGCTCTATTGTAAAAAATCAAATTTTAACTTTTTACGAAAAGTCTATTTAAAATATCTTAAACTTATGATATTATATACTCGTTTTAATAAAACAACCTATTTTAAGGTATTATATGACTAACAAAATCAGTGTGCCAGTAATTTCTGCAGAATCAGGATTTTATCAATATTTGCAAAAAATTAATAAAATTCCATCACTGTCACAAGAGGAGGAATTTTTACTTGCTAAAGCCTATCTTGAACAAAATGATCTAGAAGCTGCACATAAGTTAGTAACTAGCCACTTGAAATTAGTAGCAAAAATTGCCATTAGATATAGAAATTATGGACTACCTCTAAATGAGCTTGTATCAGAAGGGAATTTAGGTCTTATGCAAGCAGTAAAGAAATATAATCCTGATTTAGGTTTTCGTTTGTCTACTTATGCTTTGTGGTGGATTAAAGCTTCAATCCATGAATATGTCTTGAGATCTTGGTCTTTGGTTAAAATGGGTACTACAGCAGCACAAAAAAAATTATTCTTTAGCCTTGGTAAAATTAAGCATAAAATTGCCAACCTATATTCAAGGGCTGTCACAGATCAAGATTTTGTTCAAATTGCTCAAGAACTTGGAGTGACTACCAATGAAGTTAGTGAAATGAATGCTAGATTATCTGGTCCGGACTTATCATTGAACAATTTAGTAAATGGTGATGATAATAGTAGTAGCGAATTAATTGAATTTTTACCAGAAACTCGCCCAAGTCAAGAGCTAAGATTGATTAGCCAAGAAGATTCTGCTAATAAGCATAACTTGTTAACCCAAGCGATGAAGATCTTAAATGATCGTGAATTACATATTCTCACTGAGCGTAAATTAACAGATTCCCCAAAAACCCTCGATATTCTTAGTATAGAATATAAAATTTCTAAGGAAAGAATTAGACAGATTGAAAACACCGCTTTTGAGAAAGTAAAAAACTTTATACTTCAGCAAATGCCAAAACCTGTTTAAAAGTCTATTTAGATATATCAGTCGTCATTGCAAGGAGACCGTAAGGTCGACGAAGCAACTCATTTTTCTGTCATATCTGCTCGACTTAGTGTCATCTCTGCTTGTCTTAATTGTCATCCCTGCGAAAGCAGGGATCTAAAGATTCCCGCCTACGTGCATATGCGTCATTGCGAGAAGGCGTTAGCCGACGAAGCAATCCATAAAAGTAACCAAAAATGGATTGCCACGACCTACTTGCGTGGTCTTGCAATGACAAAGGAAATTTTAAAGAAAATGGTAGTTTTTCAATATTTTATGCAGTTATTGTTGTAAATATCATTGACAACAATAAATTTTTATGCTAAGATAATAATGGACGATTGGGTCAATTAATTAGTGATCGTCGCAAAGTCGATAGTTATTGTTAATTTAAGGAGATATAAGTATGAAAATATGGTCTTTATCCCATGTGGTGTTCGTTGTTGGTGTGATGTTATCTTTTAGCAGTTATGCCGATCAGAAAAAAGAGGACGTGACTAATAAATTAGGTTCAGACCAATGTTCACAAATTACTGAGAATAGTTGGAATTTTGCACCCTATGCAAAGTGTCATTTTGATTTACCCAATCAAAGAATTGGTGGTAGTGAACGGAGTTGTGCCAGCTTTGTGGATGAGAATGGCAAACCGATTTCTCCTACATTTCACATTGATTATGCACCCGGCAGCATTAGACCAGAGATTAAGGGATGTGATGTAAGTGAAGATACCAAAGGTCATATAGTAGCTAAAAACTGTAGTAGTATTGATCTTGCTCTATGTGGTAATAATAATGATAAGGTGGATATAAATATTATTAATCCTAACAATGTACATATCGTTGGGATTAGTTGTGGTACAGGAGTATGTGGGTCACGAGGTAAGTAATTTTATATGGCTAATCCGGGATTAAGTTAGTTTACTATGGATAAATGCTAATCTGGTTAGCTATAGTCAATTTAGGAGGATTGGGGGCTAGGAGCGATGGAACGCATAAGCGTCAGTTTAAGAAAATAATAATTGAGAAACCGTCATTGCGAGGAGACCGTAGGGTCGACGAAGCAATCCAGAAAAGTGATTAGAAATGGATTGCCACGCTACCTACGGTGGCTCGCAATGACGACTTTTTTACTTTATTTTCTTAAACTGACGCTTATGAGCATTGAGCGACGACGTCCCCAACTTCTCATCAATTGACTATATAAACATGAAAGAACCATTATCGATATATATACACTGGCCATTCTGTCTATCAAAATGTCCGTATTGTGACTTTAATTCTCATGTTTCAGATAAAGTAGACCATAATGATTGGCTGAAATGTTATGAGTTGGAACTGAATCATTTCAAGGATACTATAGGTCATAAATATATAAAATCTATTTTTTTTGGTGGTGGCACCCCATCTTTAATGAAGCCATTTGTTGTTGAAGGAATCATTAGCAAAATAGCAAATCTAGCAACAATAGATGAGTACACAGAAATTACTTTAGAAACAAATCCTACTTCATTTGAGACCGAGAAATTTAAAGACTTTAGATTAGCTGGAATAAATAGGGTATCAATTGGCGTTCAGTCTTTAGTGGAAAATGACTTAAAGAGTTTAGGGCGACAACATGATGTGGGGCAAGCAATCAAAACTATTGAGACAGCTCGTCGCATTTTTCCCAGAATATCTTTTGACCTAATTTATGCAAGAAGTAACCAAACTCTAAAAAGTTGGCAAGACGAACTAACCAATGCTATGCAACTTGCCTCAGGTCATATCTCATTATATCAACTAGTTATCGAAAAAGGTACGTTATTTTATAAATTGTTTAACGATGGGAATCTGACTATACCAAGCTCAGATCAAGCGGCTGATCAGTATGAATGGACTAATTTATACTTAAAGTCACAAGGATATTTTAGGTATGAAATATCAAATTATGCTATATTAGGTCATGAATGTAAGCATAATTTGACATATTGGCAATATAATAATTATTTAGGTATAGGTCCAGGTAGCCATAGTAGAGTTAATATGTACGATATAGTTAATTCAGGAGAATTTGGGGCTAGGAACGATGGAGCGACGCCTATAAGTAATAGGCGAGCGACAAGTGACAACGTCCACAACTTCTCATCAATTGACTATAGTGATTTTACATCTAATCTCTATAGTATCATGATGTGGCATAAGCCAGAAAAATGGTTGCAAACTGTTAAGAGCTTGGGCTGTGGCGTTCAACATATCAATAAACTTTCTATGCAAGAAATAACCGAAGAAATGTTGATGATGGGACTACGTCTTGAAAAAGGTATAAATATTGACCTTATACAAAAAAGAACTAGTAAACAATTATTTGAGATTTTGGATATACAAAAGGCAACATACTATAAAAAGCTAGGTTTACTCCAGTGGGATGAGGAATTAGGCGATAAAGGTCATATTAATCTTACAGATAAAGGTCTAATGTTACATAGCTATATAGTACCAAGGTTGTTTTCGCAATAGAAGTTACATAAAAAATTATTGACTTAGCATATTTTATATGTTACCATGGTATGGTGTTTCATGTGCATTTTTAGACAAGTCTTTTTTATAAACTTATATAAGAGGTAAATTTTCAATAAGAATTTTTTAAAACTTATAATCTCAGATTTGCGGATATGGATTCATCTTGGATGTAGTGATCAAGAAAAATTTCATTCGCAATTAGTTAGTTTTAATATTGAATTAGAATTTACAACCCCACCAAAAGGCACAATTACCGACAAACTTGAAGATACAATTTGTTATCTTGAGCTTGTTCAAAGTATTAAATTTCTTTGCCAAACTAAACAGTTTAATCTGATAGAACATTTAACGATAGAAGTTTATCATGCTATTGATAAATCTTTATTGAGATATAGTGATATTGTTCAATCGGTCAGTGTAACAACACGTAAAATGTCACCGCCCATCCAAGATGTTCATGGAGATATTGCTTTTACTTACTGCTCTGCTTTATGTAGTAAAGGAGGGGACAATGATTTATATTAGTCTTGGATCTAATTTAGGAAATCGTATTAATAACTTAAATATGGCTGTGAATTTATTAACACAAAGCTGTTTACGAAATTCTAAATCTTCAATTATACTTGAAACCGAAGCGATTTTGCCAGATAATACCCCTCCATCTTGGAATAAACCATTCTTAAACATGATCGTTGCGGGAGAGACGGATTTATCACCCGATGCACTACTTATAACCATGAAATCGATAGAATCTGATATGGGGCGATTGGCTATTTATGAAAAATGGGCACCTCGTATTATTGATCTAGATATTTTACTTTGGGATGAACTTGAGATCAATACTCCTCAGCTTACAATACCGCATCCAGAATTAAGTACTCGACCATTCTTACAACATCTTTTAGCCCTCATGGAAGTACAGCCCTGGACAAAGATGCCTTTAACAAACTCTTTTTCTAAAAGCTTTGTTCTAAATCCTGCAATTGTGGGGGTTGTTATAGCACTTAACATAGAGGTTAATATAAGTTATAATGATAGATAATGAATAAATTTAATAATAGCAATATGGCGAC
>NZ_MWZE01000027.1 GCF_002259525.1 Rickettsia endosymbiont of Culicoides newsteadi
AACCTCCTCGCAATGACATCTTATACTTTAACCTTTTTTCCGTGAACACTCACATTCAATCTACAACTGTAGTACTAGCATAATGCTAATCTGGTTTTTAGAAGAGCTTACTAAAGTGGTAAATTGTCATGTTTCTTCCATGGTAACTGTACTTTCTTGTTTTGAAGAAAGTTTAGTGCTTTACATATACGCCATCTAGTGTTTTGAGGTTTTATAATATCATCTAGATAACCTCTAGATGCTGCAACAAAAGGAGAAGTAACAGTATCTTTATATTCCTGAATCTTTTGCTTTTTTGATTCTGGGTCTTTACATTCTTCTTTAAATATTATTTCAGCAGCCCCCTCAGCTCCAAGTACTGCAATTTCTGAGTTGAGCCACGCATAATTAACATCACCTCGAAGATGCTTTGAGTTCATCACTATATAAGCTCCACCATAAGCTTTCCTAGTAATTATGGTAATTTTCGGTACAGTTGCTTCAGCGTACGCATATAATAATTTTGCTCCATGTTTGATAATTCCATTATGCTCTTGAGAGACACCAGGTAAAAAACCTGGTACGTCAACTAAAGTCACTATCGGAATATTAAATGCATCGCAAAAACGTACAAATCTTGCTGCCTTTCTTGATGCATTAATATCTAAACAGCCAGCTAAATGTAATGGTTGGTTCGCAACAAATCCTATAGACCTTCCTTCCATATAACCAAAGCCGGTTATAATGTTTTTAGCAAAATCTGGTTGCAACTCAAAAAAATCTCCTTCATCCACAATACGCTCAATTAATTCTTTCATATCGTAAGCTTTGTTTGGAATATTTGGGACTAAGGTGTTTAGAGACATATCAACTCGATCGGCTGGATCTTCAGTACGACGACATGGTAGTGGGCTACGATTTGATAGAGGTAAAAAATTAAAAAATCTTCTAGTTTCTAGAAGTAGTTCTATATCATTTTTAAAAGCAAAGTCAGCAACACCACTCTTGGTAGTATGCATTCTTGCCCCACCAAGCTGTTCCTGGGTTACTTCTTCGCCTGTAACAGTTTTAACTACCTCCGGTCCTGTTACAAACATATAGGAAGTATTTTTAACCATAAATATAAAATCTGTTAAAGCAGGAGAATACACAGCTCCTCCAGCACAAGGGCCCATAATTAAGGTGATTTGTGGAATAATACCGGAAGCAATTACATTGCGTTGAAATAATTCACCATAACCAGCAAGAGCATCGACTCCTTCTTGGATTCTTGCCCCTCCTGAGTCATTTATCCCAATAACTGGGGCTCCTACCTCCAGAGCAGAATCGAGTATAGAGCATATTTTTTTAGCATGATACTCACCAAGGGAGCCACCGAATACCGTAAAATCTTGGCTATACACAAAAACTAACCTACCATTTATGGTACCATGTCCAGTTATTACAGCATCCCCTAGAAATTTCTTTTCTTCCATTCCGAAATTATCACATCTATGTTCAACGAACATTCTTGTTTCTTCAAAACTCTCAGGGTCTAGCAATGCTTCTATCCTTTCTCTGGCAGTAAGTTTACCTTTCTTATGTTGCAATGCAATTCTTTCCCCCCCTCCTCCTTGACGGGCGTTATTACGCTTTTCATCAAGAAAATCAGAGGAATTAGCAGAGGAATTTACAATATGTTGATTCATATATGGTTATTATAGTTCATTATAATCATAACTTGTAGTATAATAACAAAATGACGAAAAGATAGTAAAAATTTATCTAGATTAGAATAGATTTCTTGTACAACTCTACTTTACAGCTATCGAAAGTTATAGTCAGTTCAGGAGAAGTTGGGGACGTCGTCGCTCAATGCTCGCCTATTACTTATAGGCGTCGCTCCATCGCTCCTAGCCCCAAATTCTCCTGAATTGACTATAGAAGGTAGAGCTGATTTTAGATAGCTTTTCCGCTATAGTCAATTGATGAGTCTTACGTAGGACAAAAAAACAAAATAGCTCAGCTTACTCACCTAATATTATCGCAACTCGAGCAAATTCATTTTCTAACTTAGTTTTAAGATTTTTATACTGAGAAGTTTTTAATTCTTCCTGGGTAATCAAGCTCTTTTTTATGGTTATTATATCTGTGAATACAGTATCTTTATCCTGATATTTACATGATCTATTCACATATATCCAGGGAGTATCAATCTCAAAGTTTAATTTTTTACAATCTTTAACTATAATATTTTTGATAATCATATATTTCTTGTTAGTTTCAGGCATACCTATAAAGATGTCTGATATCTGGTCAGAAGCTGTATGGGTGATATCATCCGATCTATTAGACTTTGAAGTTAAAGCAACCCCCATATTTGTTTTAGAAATTCTATTTCTTTGCTGTAATGCATATTTGATTGTAATATCTTTAACAATACGAGAAGTAAGATCAGGTAATTCTAAGAATTTTTTGTCTTCTTCATTAAGATATTCTCCACTCAACCTGCGGAAAGTAAAATCCTTTAACTGTTCATTTGAATAATATAATCCCCAACCACTCATGCCTGATGCCACTTCTCCCTTCATATCAAACTGACCAGACAACTCTACAATATTATTTTTTATAACTAATTCCTCGCGTGATATAGCTTGTGAAGTTTCAGGCTGTATATTGGCAACTTTGGTATAACCAGCTTCTTGAGTATCTAAGACCAATGCTATTTTATTAGCAACATCTGGGAAAATTCCTTGTGCCATACTAACAAGATTTGTTGGATCAATCCAATATACTTTGCCATTTTTATTAGTTACTTTAAGCATCGCATGATTAAAATTCCCCATGTTAGGTAAGGCATCTGGATTAGAAAAATTAGTAATACCTCGCATTACAAAAATAGGTTGAACTTTATAATCAAGTTTTTGCAAGATAGCAGCAGTACTTGCAGAAAAATCTTTACAATCACCAATTTGCGAACTGGCTACTTTTTCTAAATCTCTAGGAAAGTAACGACCTGATACAGTTCGCCAATCACCCATATATTGGATTTTTTCATTTAATGCAGAAGTGACAAAATTAATTTTTTCTTCGTCGGTATTCTTGTCTGCAGCAGATTCGGCTATATTCATGAAAATTGCAGGGAGTGGTTGGTTAATTACACTAGAATACCCAGGAGCAAGTTGTTTAGCCAAGTCTTCCCATTTGGTTAAACTTGACAAGGATACCCAAGTAGTATGCTTAATATTTAATATAGCATGACTTGGTTCATTTGTTAGGTCATCGTAAGCAGGCTTTGCTAAGATAATCTCTGCCGAATGAAAATCACTCTCAGCATCTTTAATAACTTTTAATACGCCTTTTGGATCATTTACTTTAATGTTTAGAGGTAATTTAGAATTGATCTTAGTATGACTTGCCTGCAAATAACCTCTCCTACTAAGAAATAAACTAGTACCATAAAAATTATCTACAGGAACTTTTGTTTCAACATGCTTATATTTTAAATATATTTCTGCTCCAAGTTCTGCTTTAGGAAATGATATGGTTATTTGTCTTAATTGATCAAAACCTTTACCAAAAAAGGCTAGTGGTTTATCCTCAATCATATCTTTAGTGACTATATATTCTTGTCCATTATAAATAGTTTTAGCTTCTAATATAGAAATTGCAGAACTATTTTCATTATAAGTCAAGCGATATTGGGAAAAATCATTGCGTCCTGATTCTTTTAGTATTTTTGCATGCATTTCTGTTATTACTTCAGAAGTGCCATCTTGGTTAATATTAATATCTTTATTATAAAATTTAAACTCAATAGGGGCATCTTCATACCTGCTCCACCTAGCTTGAGCGGTATGGTTTATTAAAAATACTAATAATATGAGGTGAAGAAAAGATTTTAAATAACTCATCATAATAATCTATATAAAAACTTAGTTGTTACCTGTAAAAAAATTTGATAAATCAAACTTTAATTTATGTATTATAGTAACAAAAATTATAAAGCTTAGCAAGATAAAAAAACAAAAAACTGCCTAATCTATTTTTCTTTTGCCCATAAATCCATATTATATTTTTTACAATACTTAAACATAGAGACCGTATTGGAGTGATTTATGCCAAACTCTTTTACTTGCTGATTACCAAAAAATTTATAACTAGATAAGTCTTTTGCTTTACATGATGCTTTAGCTCCTTGATTATATAAGTAGCTAACATGTGCCACATTTTTACGATTATCCCTATATAAATAATGATATACGGTATAAGCTTTATTATAGGACTCTATTGCGGCTTTTACGTTATCTTGAGCAAATAAAATATCACCTTGTATTACATAACTAGCTGCTAAACTTGGATCTTCTGAATAATCTGCATCTTTAGGATTCCTACGCTCATCAGCTAGAAATATGTCAATAGCCTTATTAACATGCTCTGAGGCTTGGTCTAGTTTACCCATCCCTAATTCACTTTTTGCCATTTGGGTATAAATACGACCAAATATTTCGTGTTCTTCACTTTTTACCGGTTTATGCATGTCATATAATTGCTGAGCTTGAACATAAGCTTCTGGATATTTACCCAAAAAATTTAGTATTTCTGCTTTAAGTATGTAAGGAATGGTAAGGTGTAGGTCTTTAATATTAAATCCATTTTTCACCATTACATCAATAGATTTATTGATGTAATCTAAAGATTCCTGATATCTACCTTTAATAAAAAATAATTTTGCCTTTAAATAATATATTATAAATATATCAGATTCTTGTACACCTTGTGTAAATAATACCTCCATTTTTTTTAAATTTTCCTCAATAGCTTTTACATTTCCTAAAGATCCCTCAATCCCCGCAATGTGTGAATTAAGATTAAATTTTAAAAAAACATACTCTTCACCAAGGGTATCTAAAATGTTTAATGCTCTAGTGAAATAAGAAATGGCTATTTCAAAATTTGCTAATGACATCCTATTATACACTCCTATTAACCCTAAATATCTAGCGTAACAATATTTTTGGTATTCGGACATTTGCCAAAGCTTAAAGTCACCTTTTTTATCTTTTTGTTCCAACCAATCAATCATTTGTCTTTCTTTATGTATATTTTGAGTATTGAAGTATATAACAAACAGTTCAGCTCTTAGATCAAGCATTGAATATATGTTAATATTATATTTTTTAGAACTTTTTAGCAGAGCTTCTAAATTTTCAGGAATAGTTTTTGCGGTTCTCAATAAATGCCCTATCTGTGAACCTTTAGGCTTAGGTAACTTTAAAATAATATCTTCTAATAATATTTTATTATTTCTATTTCCGCTTATCTCCCTTATTTTCTGAGCAATAACATCATGCATTTCAAAGATAGGATTAGTTTCATGAGAATCAATATTAGATATTAAGGCAAATTTAGATAGTTGATAAAGATCATCATCCAGAGTATTAGGATCATCAGTGATAATTTTTAAAAGTTCTTTCGAAAAACCTTGATTATTTATTAAGGCTATTTTATTTAGCAAATTTTTAGCATTTGGCTTTAATTCCTTGATAGCTAATGTAATATTTAATTTAATTTTGTCTGTTGATTGATGAATTTTTTTCTTATATTCGGCTTTATCTAAACCTTTTACATTATTTAATAATTGTGCCCCTTGTACTATCATGACAGGATAACCAGCAAACTCTTTGTTCAAGAATTTTGCTAATTTGGAATTATGATTTTCTAGAATATTATTAGCAAGGGTAATTGCATCATTTTTTCCAAAAGCAGTCATTTTGACTATACTCGATAGTATTTCACTATATTGAGAGCAAAATATAACATGTCCATTATGTTCCCAATCAACGAATTCTTTAACTTTCTTATTTTTATTTACTTTTAGATTATCAAATATTAGTAACCATTTATCTTGATTTGATAAATAGTTCATTAGTTCTTTTCGTACTAATCTTATATCTTCTGATATTAGATTAGATTTAGCAGTACTATTAATAACTTTTGCTAGCTTTAGTAGTTCTTGATTAATATCTAAATTACAGTCAATAAACCAAATAAGCTTATAGTTATTTTGATTTTCATAACAATACATTCTAGCAAGTTGGGTTTTTCCCATGCCACTAGTTCCTACTATACTTGCTTGTCGATATTTAATTAAGTTATTTGTAAGCAAAGCTAGTTGTTTAACATGATCGACAAAATAAGTAACTGGTGCAACAAAATTAGATAACTGGTTAGCTATTTGTTGTTGAGCTAATGAGTTAAGAGGCATTATTAATAATATTAATAGTATCAAATATTTATTCATTGTATTTTGCTAATAAAAGGTTTCAGAAAAGTTGCATTACTATCTTTATTTTGCTCATGTACATTATATATTATACATTATTATGAGGATTTTGCCTCCATCCTTTCATACAATATTGAGATTAGGGATTACATTTTTGATATCTTACATTGTAAAAAAACTCCTTGATTAGATTTTCAGAAATTTTTGCCGAAAAGCCACTATATATTTCAGGGCGGTAAAAACAAGATTTGCTATTAAAAAAACGTCCACCATTTTCAATCGCCCCCTGTTTTGGATCATTTGCTGCATAAAATAATCTACCTATTCTAGCGAAAGATATTGCCCCAGAACACATAACGCATGGCTCTAAAGTAACATACATATCACAATCGGATAAATTTTTACTAGATAGAATCTGACAAGATTGATTTATCGCTACAATTTCAGCATGCAATACCGGATTTTTGGTTTGCTCAACAATATTATGAGCCTTTGCAATAACTTTGTTAGTTATTCTATTGACTATAATAGCCCCTACTGGAATTTCATTTTTATCTAAAGCAAATTGTGCTTGCTTTAGAGCTTCCTCCATAAAAAAATTGTTAAATTCTGTTGATCTTTTCACGGTAATTAACTTTTTCTTCATAACCATATGGATCTAGATGAATAATTATTTCTGCCCCTGGAAACTCTAATAGCAATGCACTACAGATTTGATCACTATGATAATGAGAATTGTATAATGACATATCTGCATCCATTTCTATGTGACATTGTATAAACGGCTTACTTGCAGCGTATCTAGTTTTCATTTCATGGATGCCTTTTACTTCTTTAAAGCTACTAATTATTGATATAATTTTTCTTCTATCTTTTTCTGGTAACTCTTCATCAATAAGATTTTTTAAAGCTTTTCTGAACAAAGCATAAGAAGCATATATTATGTACAATGAAATAGCTATACCAAATAATGAATCTACAAACCAAAAACGAGTAGTTAAGTTTATAGAAAAGATTACCGCAATATTTGTTAGTAAGTCTGTAAAATAATGTAATTTATCTACTTTTATTATTTCTGAACTAGTCTTTTTTATCACATAAGTTTGATAAGCTACCAAAATAAAAGTTAGTATAATACACAAATACATTACATTGATACCAGACTCTATATTGCTTGGAACAGATTTATCAATAAGAGATTTTATCGAAGAGAAACAAATAAATAAACCAGAAACACAAAAGAATACTGATTGTGAAAAAATTGCTAAATCTTGGATTTTTTCATGCCCAAATCTATGGTGATAATCAGGGGGTTGCAGTGCAAAACGAATAGCAATCAAATTAATAAAAGACGATGAAATATCAAGTATAGCATCAATTAAAGATGCTAAAATAGACTGAGAATCAGTCACAATCCATCCATAAGATTTAATAAATAAGATGAATGCAGCTAAAATAAAAGATACATAAGATGCCGATTTAATTAAATTTTGATGCTCTGAAGTCGTCATATAAAATTTCAATTGTTTTATAATATAAAATACATTATTATCCAGCTAGTGTACTATAGTCAAGAGGTGTATCAAATTTAACGATACTTAATAAGATTTTTTGTATATCTTTAATTTAAAATTATATGGTTTTTTATGAATTTAACATTCAAAATTACGGCAATCATTTTGGCAACAACAATGTTGTACGGCTGTTCTGGCATGAATAAACAAGGTGGTGGAACATTAATTGGCGGTGTAGCTGGTGGGCTTTTAGGATCTCAATTTGGCAAAGGCACAGGACAACTTGTAGCAACTGGTGCAGGTGTTCTAATTGGGGCACTTGTTGGCGGTCATATTGGTCAAACTATGGATGAGAATGACAGAAAATTGGCACAATTAAGCTCTCAAAAAGCATTGGAGACTGGCTCTAGTGGTCAAAGTGTAGAGTGGCGTAATCCGGATAGTGGTAATTACGGATATGTAACACCAGAAAGAGCTTTTAAAAACGATCAAGGGCAATATTGTCGTGAGTATACTCAAACCGTCGTTGTCGGTGGTAAGCAGGAGAAAGCTTATGGCCAAGCTTGTCGTAAACCAGATGGGCAGTGGGAAATTGTTAAATAGACTATCATAAATTTAGCAACACATCGTCATTGCTTCGTCGATCTACGATCTTCCTTGCAATGACGCCATTTGTAAAGTTTCGCAAGGATTCTAATGCCTATTTCTAAATCAGAAGATACTATATTAATAAAGTTCAGTAATGTATCTAAGCAATTTGGCAAAAAAATTCCCCTTACCAATATTAATTTTACTATCAAAAAAGGCGAAGTAACGACTTTAATTGGTCCAAATGGTGCTGGCAAAACAACAATAGCTAGGTTAATCTTAGGTTTAGATCGCCCTTCCTCTGGTAACATAATAATTCACCCTAATCTAAAAATTGGCTATGTCCCTCAAAGATTAGATTTTGCTTCAGATTTACCAATTACAGCTGAAAATTTTTTGTATTTATTAGCTTCAAATAGTACTAACAAGGATTGGCAAGAATTGAGCAATTTTATTGATTTTGATAATTATAAGCATCACGATATTTCTGAGCTTTCTGGTGGTCAATTTCAGAAGTTAATGCTAACTGCTAGCTTACTGAACAATCCTGATCTAATTATTTTAGATGAACCAACTCAATCATTAGATGTTACTAGCCAACAAGAATTTTACCGAATCATTAATCAAATAAAAAAACGTCTAAATATTACAATTTTTATGATCTCACATGATTTATTTACGGTAATGAAAAATTCCGACCAAGTAATATGTTTAAATGGTCATATCTGCTGTAGTGGCAAACCAAATGATTTAGCAGAAAACCAAGAATTCCTAAATACCTTGTCAGCAATTGGTTTTTACGTCCATCATCATGACCATAAACATTAGACCTTATATCACATTTTCAAGATATAAGGTCTAATGAAAAAATAAGCAACATTGCAAAAATAATGAAAATAACTATTAGTGGAGCAAAAAAATCTGTTATATTTATAGATATAACCTAATTTGGAATAACTTATTATATCGAATTCAGGCTAAACATTATACTTATTGCAAATAATCTTAGCTGGTGTAAGCACGGTTCTTAGAGGACTTGCTCTCAGCAATGGGAGTGGGTTACTAACCTATATAGTTTTGGTTATGTGGCAAAAATGTTATAAAAATTAGTTGATTTCTTTTTTATTAGCTATTAACCTATAATTTCAATAATTAGTTTTTAGGAAAATTTGATGTCTATAGATGTTCTTGTTGTTGATGATGAAGCAGATATTAGAGATTTAGTCTCAGATATTTTAAAAGAAGAAGGATTTACTACCAAAACTGCTGCTAATAGTATTCAGGCTTTTAAAATACTCCAAGAAAGAACTCCAGCAGCAATTATTTTAGATATTTGGTTACAGGGTAGTGAGCTTGATGGGCTTGGAATTTTGGAGATAGTAAAAAAACGTTATCCTCTAATGCCTGTGATAGTTATTAGCGGGCATGGTAATATTGAAACTGCAGTAAATGCTATCAAAATGGGTGCCTATGATTATCTAGAAAAACCATTTAGTCATGATAAGCTATTGATCTTATTAAAAAGAGCCTGTGAAACAACTAAGTTAAAGCGTGAGAATCTTGATCTAAAATCAAAAGTTATTGATAAAACTGAACTTATAGGTAACTCTCATATTACAGGCAAACTTAAGTCTGATATTGAAAAAGCCGCTTTGGCGACTAGTAGAGTATTTATTCAAGGGCAAATTGGCAGCGGTAAAGAACTAGCTGCTCGATTAATTCATAAAAAATCAAAAAGGGCTAATACACCTTTCGTAACCTTTAGTCCAGTAGGTATGGAGCCTGACCGTGTTCATCAAGAATTATTTAAAGGAATAGATAACCAGGATATTAGACGTCCTTCGATATTAGAAATAGCAAATAATGGCACTCTGTACATAGATGAAATTAGTGGTTTACCAATTTCGGCACAAGTACAATTACTTAAATTTTTGCAAGACCAAATGTTTCATAAGCCAGGAAGTAAAGCAATAAAACTAGATATACGGGTTATTGCTGCAACTTCTAAGATTGTACAAGAAGAGATAAGTAAAGGTGAACTCCTGGAGGATTTATATCATCGATTAAATGTTATTTCCCTAAAAATTCCATCTTTATATGATAGAAAAGATGATATGTCTGCATTAGTGAAGTATTTTGTTAAACAACTTTCTAAGTTTTCTGGTTTAAAAACACGTGAATTTTCTGATGAAACAATTGCAGCTTTTCAAGTTTATAGTTGGCCAGGTAATATAAGGCAATTACGTAATGTAATAGAGTGGACTTTAATTATGAATCCGCTATCTTCAAATAGTAATCAAACGATCAAACCAACTATGATACCACCAGAAATTTTAGTTACTGATTCTAGTTCTGCAAAGCAGGAAGATAATGTTGATATAATGATCATGCCGCTCCGAGAGGCAAGAGAGATTTTTGAAAGGCAGTATTTAGCTGCTCAGATGAATCGATTTAATAATAACATTTCTAAAACCTCAGCCTTTGTAGGTATGGAACGTTCAGCATTACATCGTAAATTGAAATTACTCAATTTACATATTCCTAGTAATAAATTTAATGACGAGGATTTTTATGACAATTATGAATAAAACAACTTTACCAACTATCATAGCTAATAACTATCTTGTAATTGCTAAAGTAATGCTGGGGGTAGCCGCTCTATTTGCTGGCTCACAAATCGTTATTCCTCTCCAACCAGTGCCGATATCCATGCAAACTGTGGTGATTTGTATTATTGCTGTTACTTATAGCCCAAGACTTAGTTTTGCTACGGTTTTAGCTTATATTACAATTGGCGTGGCAGGGCTACCAATGTTTGCAAAGCTATCAAGTGGTTTACATATTTTGTTTGGTGCAACAGGTGGTTATCTGATAGGATATTTAATCGCTACTCCTGTGATGAGTATACTTAACAGTAAGTTTTCTGAAAGATTTACTGGAACATACTCACGTTATTTGAGTATATTTTGTACTTGTCTTATAGGACACCTTATAATTTACTTTTTGGGAGTTAGTTGGTTAGCAACATTTATAGGAATTAAACAAGCTATTTATAGTGGATTTATAATATTTATACCGAGTGGCTTAGTAAAGATGCTAATATTTTCTTCTACATATTCTTATGTAAAAGGCAGAAAGAATACTATTTTATGATTCAAATAACAAGGTCATTGCGAGGAGGCACTTTAGTAACGACAAAGCAATCTAGGAAAACTTGTAGCACAATAAATAATCTGGATTGCTTCGTCGCAGTTTTGCTGCTTCTCGCAATGACGGTTATCTCTATATCCCGTAGGCAGGAACCTGTAATATCGCATGGCGGTATAAAATTCTTTATTGTAACTTTGCTTTTAGTCCTTACCGGATGTTCAGATTCTTCAAGAGATGCAGATGGTTTGTTATCTAATAGTCAAAGTCTCATTATTAGAAATTATATAGCAGAGCAAAATAAAAATAAGGTACCAGTAAATATTAAAAATAAATTTGGCTCAAACCTTAGGGGGTTAAAGTTAGTAGGTGTTAAACTAACAAATGAGGATCTTTCTGGTGTTGACTTAAGTTTTTGTGAAATATCACGAGTAGATTTTTCAGGAACAAATTTTGAGAATGCAATTTTAACAAAATCTATAATTCAAGAAAGTGATCTTTCTAATACTATATTAAAAAATATATCAGCTTATGGTGCAGATTTTCAAGCATCGATGTTTGAGAATACTCATTTGAGAAATAGTAATCTTATTCAATCAAATCTTGAGGACACTGACTTTGTCAAAGCTAATTTAGAAAATATTAATTTTGAAAATGCAAATCTTACTAGGGCTGTATTTGATGAGGCTATGATCAGTAATTCTAATTTTCAAAAAAGTAATTTAGCAAAAGGTAGTTTTAAAAAAGCAGTTATCTCAAATTCTATTTTTTATGGTACAGATTTACGGCAAATATTAGCTAATTACCTAAATATGACTAATTGTTATTGTGAATCTGTGGATCTAACTGGGGTGGACTTTACTGGAGCGGTGATTAGCAATTCAGATTTTACTCATGCTATTATTAATCAAGCTCAATTAAAAAATATAAAGCTTACTAACTCGTTATTTTCTTTCTCTTCCTTTCAATCTGCAGATTTTGCCAATGCAATTATTGAGAATTGTAATTTAAAAAATACCAATTTGAATAATGTGCAATTGAATCAAGTACAAATTCAAAATAGTGTGATGGATAATGCTCATTTTAATGATGCTATTATAAAGGGGCTATCAATAAAGAACTGCCATAGCATTTTGCTCAAGTTAAATAAAATTAATATCACTAATGCTGATATTGAGAATAGCAATTTTACCAGCGTATCATTGAATAATAGCTATGTCAAGCAAGCAACTATTATTAACTCTGATTTGACCAATAGTGAATTAATAAACTCTAATTTCTCTGCTACTAAATTTAATACGGTAAATTTTACTAAAGCACTGATACAAAATACTGTATTAAATGGGATAAAATTTATTGATAGCCATTTTTATCAGATAGCTATCATAAATTCAGATTTATCAGAAGTCATTTTTGATAATTCGCCAATCATAAATTCTCAATTAAATAATGTGAGATATAAAGATAATAATTTCATTAATTCAGATTTTAACAGAAATATTGTATTAAATGGTCAGGACTTTTATAAATTTAAATCAGTAAATACTATCTACTCTGTAAAAGATTTAGAACAGGTGAAAGACTTATCAAATATCAATTTACAAGGTTTAAATTTGTCAGGTTTGGCATTTAACCAAACTATTTTCTCAGGCTCCGTTCTTAAAGGTATCGATTTATCTAATGCTATAATTCATAGCTGTATATTACAGAATACTGATCTAACTATGGCCAATCTAAGTAATGCAGATTTTAGCAAATCATCTCTTATTGGGAGCAATTTAGAATCCGCTAAACTTTATAATACAAACTTTAATGATACTGATTTAACAAATGTTAATTTTATTAGAGCTTTTGTTAGTAAAATATCTTTAATTAATGCAAAGCTTGACGGTACTAAAGGGCTTGAGGATAAAGAGCCGTAGCAAAAATATATAATAACTACAAACTTAAGAAGGTTTGTCATTATCAGAAGAGGTGGTAGGATCAATTCTGCCAACCATTTCATCTAGTGATACTTGGAAATAGTCTGCTAAGGCTACTACGATTTGGCTATTTAAAGTTTTTTGCTCCCGGCTTCCGCAAGAAAATGTTGAAAGATGGGAAGAGAGGATATGGAGAAGCCATAAAGCTGAGAAATGATTTTTTCAGGAGGTCTGTTGTGCCTAGTGAATAATTTGTTATTAGCTTTGGTTTTTGTTATGCTATAACTATATTATTACATATTAATTCTACAATTATCTACATGTACATACGTCGTAAAAAACACCAAATAGTCCAAGGCAATCAATACAAGTGGTTGAAGGATACCAAGATAGCAAAGGTAATATCAAACAACGTATTGTCCGGCATTTAGGGGTATTCTTCGATGATGTAGAAGAAGCCAAATTAGTTGCATTAGCAGAGGATTTAATTGTAAAGATTAAAGCTATAGTCAATTGATGAAAAGTTGGTAACGTCGTCACTCGTCGCCCGCCTATTACTTATAGGCGTCGCTCCATCGTTCTTAGTGCCAAATTCCCCTGAATTGACTATAGTATATGGTCAACATCATTGCGAGTAAGACCGTAGGTAGACTAGGTAATCCACAAAAGTAACCAAAAATCTCTTCGTCGACTCACGTCTCCTCACAATGACCATAGTACCCTACAATTTTTGTAATAAATACTCTGCAAAGGTATTGTATATGGGAGGTTGAAGTAGTATAAGAGTGTATTTTCTGACTATGCACAATATACTACTTCAGTCACTGATACTAAACTTTTCTTGGAAAAAAATCAAGGCTAGAATGCCTTTCTGGAATGATTATGAGTCTAATTGAGAATT
>NZ_MWZE01000028.1 GCF_002259525.1 Rickettsia endosymbiont of Culicoides newsteadi
TGAGTAAAGAATAGTAACAATAAAGAGAACGAAAGTTAAAGAGTTAATGAATAAGTATTCTGAATAAAATCCGTAATTATGTCGAGGCTCTAGAAGCCGTGGGAATGAGAGGTAACTCAAGGATATTTATAAGAATGCAGAAACCATTATGGCACTCGATGCCGAATATATGACCGCTTCCTTTGTGGCTCTATTTTTTTATTTTCTTTCTTGACAAATTCACTCGTCCATATATGACAAATTAGATGTGGGAATGACAATTTAACTTGGAATTACAATAGTTGTGGGAGACTGTTGGAAATAAATATGCTTTTTAAATTTAAAAAATATAATGTTTACTATGGATAATAATGTTAAAATATCAGTATTAAGTTTTTATAGTTTTACTAAACTAGAAAATCTTGAAGTTTTGCTGCCAAAGATTTTACATCTTGGCAAGAAAAGAGGGGTTAGGGGGACTATTCTTTTAGCTCCTGAAGGGTTTAATGGTTCAATTTCTGGAGCAAAAGAACAGGTAAATTTTTTATTAGATGAAATTATCAGCCTTACGTTAGCGGAAGATGTAAATATTAAAATAAATTACTGTGATATTCATCCTTTTCAAAAATTGAGAATAAAGCTTAAAAAAGAAATTATTGCTATGGCAGTTGGCGATATTGATATTGCCAATCTTAAGGGAGAGTATATTGAAGCAAAAGATTGGGACAAGTTCATTAGCCAAAATAATGTGGTAGTAATAGATACTAGGAATGACTATGAAGTGTGTATCGGTACTTTTAAAGGTGCTATAGACCCAAAAACAGAGACATTTAAGCAATTTCCAAAATGGGTAGAACAAAATAAAGACCTACTTGTTGGCAAGAAAATAGCGATGTATTGTACTGGTGGAATTAGATGTGAAAAATCAACAGCCTATCTAAAGAAACTTGGTTTTAATGATGTTTACCATCTTAAAGGTGGTATCTTACAATATTTAGAAGATACCCATAATCATAGCAATTTATGGCAAGGAGAATGTTTTGTATTTGATGATAGGAGAGCTGTGGCAAGTGACCTATCGCCGGCTGAAGGGCATTGGTTGCAACGCGGTGATTAATATATAGTCAATTGATGAGAAGGAACGTCATCGCTTGCCGTTCTCCTATTACTTATAGGCGTCGCTCCATCGTTCCTAGCCCCAAATTCTCTTGAATTGACTATACGCATGGCATAAAAGTAATAGAAAAAACAACCTGACGTCATTGCAATGATATTGGGTGTATTAATTAAGGAACAATGTTTTTAGAAGCTATATATATCTCAAAAATTTTATATTTTTTAACACTGCTCGTATTAACTAGTGGTTTGTTTATAATGTTAATCAGTGATAATTATGTTCGTAAAATCATAGGGCTTAGTGTTATGCAAAGCTCTGTGCTAATTTTTTACCTGATGCTTGGTAAGGTAAATGGGGGTATTGTGCCAATTGAGCGTAGTTTACTGCAGAATTCTCAGCTTTATGTAAGCCCATTACCTCAGGTGCTAATGCTCACGGCTATTGTTGTTGGTTTTGCTACATTGTCATTAGGGCTTAGCTTGATTTATCGTATTTCTAAGCAATTTAATACTATATCGGAGCATGAAATTAATTTTAGCGAAGCGACTCCGAATGATTGAAATAAATGATATTAATTAAACATTTTCCAGCTTTACAAGTATTGCTACCATTTTTTGGGGCATTATTTTCAATACTAACTTTTCGTTATGTGCGTGTCACTCGAATTATAGCAGTTATTTCGATTGCACTAAGTTTATTTTTAAGTATTTATGGATTATCGGTAATTAATAAAGGTACCATATCATATGATTTTGGTAATTGGCATGCCCCCATAGGTATTGAATATAGACTAGACTACCTGAATCAACCTATAATTACCTACATTAATGGCGTATTATTATTTTTTCTAATTTTCTGTAACAAATTGCTGGCAACTACCGTACTTAAATTTATTGATCAAAAAAGGCAATCGTTATTTTACGCACTTTTATTATTTGCCCATAGCGGATATCTCGGTATATTGAGTACTAATGACCTTTTTAATCTTTATGTATTTATTGAAATATCTTCATTAAGTGCTTATGCCCTAATGGCACAGGGTAATAACCCCAAGGCTGTTATCGGTGCTTTCGATTATCTTATGCTCGGTACAGTCGGGGCAACTTTGATATTAATAGCCATTGGATTTTTATTGAGTAGTACTGGTAGTCTCAATATGTCAGATGTTTCAATGTTACTTCAAACAAATTATGACTGTAAAATAGTCAAGCTAGCTATTAGTTTTTTTCTAATTGGAGCTATATTAAAAACGGCTTTTTTCCCGATGCATTTTTGGATGATTCGAAGCTATTCTTCGGTTGCTCCGGTCATTTTGACGTATCTTGCCAGTATCTCTAGTATAATGGGTCTTTATATAATATTGAGGTTCATTCATTTTACCATTGACTATAGTAAAATCATTAATGATTTAGCAATTTTTATCAAACCGATCTCTTTGGTAACTATTATTTTATGTACATATTTTGCTTGCCGAAGCAAAGAAAAAGTCAGAAATATTGTGATATATTCTTCGGCCGTACAAATTGGTTATATATTTTTGCTATTAGTCGTTCCTAAAGGTGAATTAATCCTAACTCCATTTTTGTTAGCTGATAGCCTTAATAAGATTGCTCTATTTCTAATCATTGCTTATTTTGATACTCATAGCGTACCCAGTACCAGTATGTTATGGCGTGTCTTGGTAGTATTTAGTCTAATTTGTAGCTGTGGTTTGCCAATAAGTAGTATGTTTTTCATTAAGCTTTCTATTTTTGAGTTGTTGATTGTTGAAAATCTGTGGCTCGAGTTGGTGATTGTTGTTATCAGTTCTGCTATGTCATTACTTTATCATTATAAGATTGCCAAAAAACTATGTTGGCATCACTCTAATTATACAGCTAACCCGACTAATATCACGCCAAATTCCCAGTTGTCATTGCGAGGAGCTACTTATAGTAGCGACGAAGCAATCCAAGAAAACAATAAATTTGGATTGCTTCGTCGGCTTACGCCTTCTCGCAATGACGCCAGTTTACTATGGTTAAATGCTAATCACTCTAATTATACACTATTACAGTCTAGCACTAAGTATAAATATTATGGGCTAATTTTTGTTAGTGTAATACAACTTCTCCTACCAATATTCTTAAACCAATTGCAACTATTAGGAGGGCGTTAATGTACCCTTCTGTTACCCCTAGTTTTTTGATTATATCAACTTTACTTTTAGCTATGTTAAATTTAGTTACACCTTTTATCAGTAATAGTGATAATAATACACGTAACTCTTTATTAATTACCATTAGTAGCTTCTTTTTTGTCAATATTTTAATTATTGATTGGTTATTTCTGAAGGGCGTAAGAGCCAATCTATCAATAACCATCTTTAGTAATTTTGCTATTGGATTGCATTTAGAAGCTCTCAGTCTCATTTTCTTAACCTTACTAAGTTTCTTATGGATTTGTGCATTAATTTACACCACTAAATATTTGGCAATTAATAATATTGATAATTCTAGTCGTTTTCTATTCTTCATTAATCTAAGCGTATTATCTGGGGGGATGGTAGCATTATCTTCAAATCTCTTTACGATGTTTATTTTTTATGAAATATTAACATTATCAACTGCTCCATTAATTGGTCATAGTGGTGGAGATAAAGTTATGGCAGGAGTCTATAAATATTTAAAAATATTGATGATCTCAGGGATATTACTATTCTTGCCAGCTATAATAATTATTTATGCTAAAGCAGGGCATGGTAACTTTACCTCCCAAGGTTTTATCGAGCATTATTTTTCCAAGAATCAAACCATAATTTTGTTATTAATGTTTATTTTTGGCACATCAAAGGCAGCCTTATATCCTTTGCATCAATGGTTACCAGCGGCAATGGTAGCACATTACCCTGTAAGTGCTTTGCTACATGCAGTGGTAGTTGTTAAAACTGGACTTTTTTGTATTTATAAAATTCTGATATATATTTTTGGTCTTAAATATTTACACTCTATTTTTGCCGAATTTAATTGGATCATTTTCTTACCTATTATCACCATATTTTATAGTTCCTTTAAGGCATTAACTAGTGATAATATTAAGAAGATTCTAGCTTACTCTACGATTAACCAATTAGGGATAGCTTTACTTAGTAGCTTGATGTTTACCTCAAAATCTATAGGAGCAGCTATCCTACATTTATCTTCACATTCATTTACTAAAATCTGTTTATTTTATGGAATGGGAAGTATTTATAGCTTAAAGAAGACTAACCAGATATCTGACCTAATCAATGCTGGTAAAGAAATGCCAAAAACTAGCTTTATGGTATGTATTGCCAGTTTATCGTTAATCGGCATTCCCCCCTTTGGTGGTTTTATTAGTAAATTTTATATTATGCTTGCCGCTGCTGAGCAAAATCAAATATTAGTTATGGGAGTGCTAGCTTTAAGTACTTTATTCTCTGCACTTTATTTAGCAAAGCTTGTGATATTTATTTATAAGCCAACTATAGCTAATAGTTCTAAAATGGTTTCAGAAAATAAATTGCCCAATTCCATGATGCTTAGTCTAATTATATGTTCATGTTGCATCATATTATTTTATTTTATACAGATTTTTATTAAGAAGTTTTTTATATTTATATGGTAAATATAGCTATGCACTCATTGTAACTATCTATCGTGCTGTTCGTTCTTCTTAGCAACAATCTGAATTTCGATGCATAGGCTAGGAATTAGTTTACCTAATTTATGGTTAAAATCTAACCACCATTTATGATTTTCAAGTGGTCGAAGAATACCTCCTGAAATAACTCGAAATCCTCTATGCTCTAAAATTTCCAATTCAGTATATTTATGAAGTAATTTTGTAAATGTAATTAATGAAAATGCTTGAACATGACCTCTAACTTTTTTTACTCGACATATTTTATCAATTAAAGGCACTAAATATCGACGTACTAAATGTATTCCATGAGGGAAAATTGGAACCCCCAGAAATAAAGTCCCGCCAGGCTTTAATACTCTTTCTATCGATTTAAAAGCAAGTTCTAATTCATATAAATGTTCTAAAACTTGTTCACAAATTACAATGTCAAAACTGTTGCTCGGAACATTTAACATTCCTTGCATTAAATCAGCTTGGTATAAACAACTATAAGATTCCTTCTTATATATATCATCTCTTATTTCAATATCTGCTCCATAATAATCTATTACTTCATTATTTGGTTGATTTTCGATATAACGCCGAGACACACCAGAAGCAACACCAATATCTAATAACTTTACTCTTTGGTTTTTAGATTTAATTTCACTTACAATACGACTAACATCTTTTGAAATAACGTAATATCTACTTTGACGCAAACTATATTTCTCGCATCTACGAGAATCTACACCAAAAGCCAACTGTTTTTTATTAGTCATAATACCAAATTTAATTTCTAATTTCTTACTTTACAGAACATAGTGTATCATTAATGATCGGAGAAAATTCTTTAACTACAGCTTTATAAAGTTTTCGTTTAAAGGGAATTATAATTGACAATAATTCGTCAAATTTAACCCAACGCCATTCCTCAAATTCTGGGTTACTAGTGTTAATATTAATATCTTCATTAGTGCCTTTAAACCTAATTAAAAACCACTTTTGTTTTTGCCCTCGGAAATTACCATTCCATAATTTAGGTATTAAAATTTTAGGTACGTCATAACTATACCAATATTTGCTTTCTGCAAGAATATCACCTTTATTACAACCTATTTCTTCTAGCATTTCCCTAAGAGCTGCAACACTGGGTGTTTCTCCCAAATCTATACCGCCTTGGGGCATTTGCCAAGCCGATATTTTAGTGTCGATTCTTTTACCAACAAACACTCTATTAGTACCATCAATTATCATCATACCTACACTTGGTCTGTATGGTAATTCATGGTAACATTTACGAAGAGTTTTATTTTTCATATTCTTAAGTTTTGTATGAAAGGCAGATTTGCAAAATGCCCATCTCTCAACCTATTATACCTGATTGCTCTTCATTTGTGTACCTAAATTATTAATCTTAAGTTATTTTAATCACTCTATTTCTCCCTTGTTCCTTTCCTTGATAAAGAGCTTTGTCGGCACGCTCTATAAAATCACTAATAGTTTCTCCAGTTTTATATTCAGTTACTCCTATTGAGATAGTTTTTTTAATAGGATTTTCTTGAGTTTTAACTTTAAACTCAATAGATTCCACTCTTGTTCTTACCCGCTCCGCTACATACATAGCCTCGTCAATTGTTATATCGTTTAACAGGACAGCAAATTCCTCACCTCCATATCTAGCAATTAAGTCTGTAACCCTAAAAATATTCTTCAGAACATTAGCAACGGTTTTTAGCACTACGTCTCCCGCTTGATGACCATAATTATCATTAACTTGTTTAAAATAATCAATATCACACATTAGTAAGCATAAAGGTCTTTTGCTATCATCAGCTTTTTTTACCATTTGCTTTATATGCGTATCAAAATAATGACGGTTAAATATACCAGTCAAACCATCTTTAATAGATAAGTTTACGCTTAATTCTAAATCATTGCGTAATTTATCTTGATAGTGTTTTCTTCTCAGTTGAGTTCTAATTCTAGCTAACAGCTCATTCTTATCTACTGGATACATAAAATAATCATTAATACCCAGTTCTAAACCCTTGATAACTGTTGCTCTATTTTCTTCTTCAGCTTGTAATATTAGCACTATATCATGAAATTTAGTATTAGAGCGTAACATCACGCTTATTCTCAAAGGGTCTCCTTGTTCTAATTGGCAACTAATAATTACTAAATCTAGAGTATCTTCACTATCTTTCTCCAATTCATTGATATCAGATATTATTTTGATATTGGGGGTAAGAGTTAGAAGCATTTTATTGATATTTCTTGCCTGTACTATATCATCGTTAATTAACAGTATTTTACTATCTGAAAAATTATCTTGTATTTCTATGACAGAGCCACCTAATTCAGCATTAGTAGTGTTTCTTAGTTTGAGTTCATCAATAACCGCCTTCATTCTAGCAAGAGATCGTACCCTGGCAAAAAGAGCAGTATCATCAATAGGTTTTGTTAAGAACTCATCAGCTCCAGCTTCCAGACCTTTGATGCGATCTTCAGTATCAGAAAGGGCTGTAACCATAATAACTGGTATATGCATGGTAGAAATATTAGACTTAATTCTTCTACAGGTTTCAAATCCGTCCATATCAGGCATCATGGCATCAAGCAATACAATATCAATTCTATTAATGGCAAGAACATTTAGAGCGTCTTTGGCGTTATTGGCAGTAAAGACAGTGTAATATTCCCCTAAAAGTTTAGCTTCCAGTAATTTAATATTTGCTTCTATATCATCAACTACTAGTACATTGGCAGTCATAAAATAAATATATTCTCTTTATGTTTTTTTATAATATTAGACCTCTTGCATAACCTAAAGATAATTGAGGAATTTTTAGGAAAAACGAAGTCGAGTACCGCAGCGTACTAAGATGTACGTGAGGAACGGAGACGAGTTTTGACAACAAAATTACCAATTAGATTAGGTTATGCAATAGGTCTATTGTGATTGTATCATAATTTTTTATAGCACTAAGTAATTTTACTAAATTATTATCAGGATAATTTAAAATTTGCAGGAAAGTACAAGACGTCATTGCAAGGAGCTTAAGTAGCATTGAAGTAATCCATAAGAAGTAACCAAAAATGGATTGCTTCGTTGGCTTACGCCTCCTCGCAATGACGAGTTATAGAAGTATACGTCATTGCGAGACCACATAGTGGTCGCGGCAATCCACACATTATTGGATTGCTTCATCGGTTTACGCCTCCTAGCAATGACGTTTTTACCCTGTCATTCCCGCGTAGACGGGAATCTAGACCCCGCCCCAAAGCAGGGGTGACACAAAAATGGATTGCTTCGTCGCAATGACGTCGTTTGTTTTTTCCTACGATTTCTAAACTACTCTGAAATTATATTACTTAAATATACTTGTTTTTATAGCAGTTATTGTATATTCTTCCTAATAAATTCATGTTCTTAATAGTTAATTTGGGACTAGATTTTAGATAAGTATAATAATAAAGTAATAATAATATGAAAATTTCAGCAAATGCTATTAGAGCTGGCAACATTATAGTGTATAATAATGAGCTATGGGTTGTGCATAAAACGCCTGAACATACTAAACCCGGTAAAGGTGGGGCTTATGTACAAGTAGAGATGAAAAATTTTAAAACTGGTACAAAGCTTAACGAGCGGTTTAATTCATCTGATTATGTTGAAAAAGCACAACTTGATACCAAAGATTTACAATTCCTCTATTTTGAGGAAGATAATCTAGTGTTAATGGATAATGAGACCTTTGAGCAAATTTTAATTAATAAGTCAATTCTTGGTGAAAGTTTGTCATTCCTTGAAGATAATATGGTATTAAAGGTACAGTTTTATGAGGAAAAAGCTTTAAGTGCTGAATTACCACAAACCGTTATTGCTGAAATTATGCAAACTGATCCCGTAATTAAAGGGGCTATGGTCACATCTTCTTACAAACCAGCAATTTTAACTAATGGAGTAAAGGTAATGGTACCACCTTATTTAGTGGTAGGTGAGAAAATAGTGGTAAAAATTGAAGATGTTAGCTTTGTTGAAAGAGCTAAGTAATATCTTATGCAACAACCGATAACCAGTTTACTTATTGCTGCTTCACGTAAAGCTGTTAAATTTTTGCATAGAGATTTTTTGGAGCTAGGAATGCTTCAAAGGTCTAGTAAAGGAAATTATGATTTTTGTAATAAAGCTTATGTTAAAGCACAAGATTTATTACGTAATGAGTTGCAAAAATATACAAGTGCGTTATTCTTTCCAGAGGATAAGTTTAAACTAGATAATAGTGAAGAGATGGTTTTACTAATAAATCCGCTGGATGGTTTTAGTAATTTAGAAAAGAGCCTACCATTTTTTGCTCTATCTATAACGTGTTTAAAGAAGATTAATCAAATTTTAACTACGATATGTACGGTGATAAATTTTCCAGCTTTTGATGAGATTTATTATGTTGAAAAAGGAAGAGGGGTATGGTCAGAAAATAATACTAGTAACAATAGTAGATTAAGGGTTTCTGGTTGTAGTAGTGTTGATAATTTTCTAATCGCTACCGATGATCTTAATATTAACCCAGTTTTTTTGAAAAATGCTAGGGTTTTTGGTTGTCATTGTTATGGAATGCTACTACTGGCAGCTGGTAAGATTGATGTTGTTTATTGTTCATCATTAAATTATACTTTGAAAGCTGGCTTTGATCTAATCGTCCGAGAAGCAGGTGGAGCAATAATAAATAATGATGAAATGTTTGTTGCTACTAATTATGAACTTTCTAAGAAATTTGAACATTTATTATAGCTAACCTGAGTAGTATGAGTATACAAACCTCAGACGTCATTGCGAGACCACGCAAGTAGGTCGAAGCAATCCATTTCTAACCATTTTCTTGGATTGCTTCGTCGGCTTACGCCTCTTCGCAATGACGTTTTTACCATGTCATTCCCGCGTAGGAGGGAATCTAGACCCCTGCTTATGCAGGGGTGACACAAAAATGATTTAGATTTGCTATATAGGGATTTTTAATAATTTGATGTTATATTATGAAGAAATTTACTGTTAATTGTGATTTTGGTGGGCAAATGGCACCGTTTACCATATATGTAGGGCAGCCTGAGCCGGGACATCATCCTTTGCATTTTCAGGATGACTGGTTATCAAAGCAACGTGGTGGAAAAATACCAGCAGAGGTCATGGATGCAATTACTAAACTACAAGAACTGGCTAATAAGAATAATGTATTACTTGAAGAATTATGTGTGTATGCTCTTGGTTCGGCCCAAGAAGAGGACGATAGAGCTGAAAAAAATGAAGAATCAGAAAGTAATAATGATATTAGCGATGATATAAAGTGACAGGACGAAAAAGTTAGATGTCACCCCTGCGAAGACAGGGGTCTAGATTCTCGAGAAAGCAAGAATTACATCATGTAATCGGATTAGCTATAGTAATAAAAAAAAATAAAAATAAAATGCAATTACCTATTAGTGTCATTAATAATATAATGTATAATAACAATATTTCCAAAAGTAAATAATACAAATTAGAGAGTGAGAATGAAGCAATATAATGATTTGTCGAAGATTATTCATCGAGAAGGCTACATATTTATTGTAAGCTTTGCTGTGATAACTTTTTTACTCTTTACTGTCAATAATACCTGTGGGTATATAGGATTGGTTATGACAATTTGGTGTGTATATTTTTTTAGAAATCCGGATCGATTTACCCCGATTAGTGACGATTTGGTGGTTAGCCCAGCAGACGGAATAGTACAAAAAATAACTGAAGC
This sequence comes from Rickettsia endosymbiont of Culicoides newsteadi, assembly GCF_002259525.1. Taxonomy (GTDB): domain Bacteria; phylum Pseudomonadota; class Alphaproteobacteria; order Rickettsiales; family Rickettsiaceae; genus Tisiphia. The sequence continues at coordinate 10,510 of NZ_MWZE01000028.1, forward strand.
AGTTCCGCCGATAGAACTTGGTCTTGGTGATCAGGAGATGATTAGAGTTAGTATTTTTTTGAATATTTTTAATATTCATGTAAATCGTATTCCAGCTAACGGTAAGATTTTATCTCTACATTATAATCCAGGAAAGTTTTTTAATGCTTCTCTTGATAAAGCCAGTATCTATAATGAACGTCAATCTGTTTTAATGGAAACAAAAAGTGGGCATAAAATTGCTTTTGTCCAAATAGCAGGATTAATAGCCAGAAGGATATTATGTGACTTAGAAGAAGATACTGAGGTTAGAATTGGTGATAGATATGGTATTATCCGTTTTGGTAGTAGAGCGGACGTTTATTTGCCACTTAAAACTGCCCTTTGTGTTACTGAAGGGCAAACTGCAGTTGGTGGAGAAACTATTATTGCTGATTTTAAGAACAAAAAAACATCTGAACTTAAATTTGAAAGAAGGTGAGGCTATTGCTACTTTAATGTAAGTATATAGGTATAAATTGATTAGAATACGCAAAGTTAGAATAACAAAACCAATTCCGTTTATAAAATTGCTTCCTAATTTTATCACTCTATTGGGGCTTGTGATTGGTATTAGTGCCATTAAATTTGGATTGGATGGTATATGGGAAAGGGCTGTATATTGTACCTTAGTTGCTGCTATAATAGATGGAATTGATGGTAGGATAGCACGGATGCTAAATGCTACTAGTCCTTTTGGTGCTGAACTGGACTCATTATGTGATTTTGCTAATTTTGGAGTAGTGCCGGCTTGTCTTGTATATTTATGGTCTTTTCAACAATATGAATATAAAGTATTTTCATGGGGAACTATATTGCTATTTATCGTATGTATGGCATTAAGGCTTGCGAGATTTAATACTGCTATTTTTCATGAGGCAAATAATAAGAAACTAGAATATTTTTTTACTGGTGTACCTGCTCCTTGTGGAGCTTTACTTGCTCTAATTCCCATGATTTTAGATTTTGAAGTGAGTGGCATTTTAGGTATCAATATTCGTACCCATACCATTATAATAGGTCTATATATTGTGGTAATTGCTTTTTTACTGCCTAGTAGGTTGCCAACATTTTCGACAAAAAATATTAAGATAAAACACGAATATTTATCATTAGCTATGATGGTGTTTGCTGTTATCATCATAAGTCTTATTATATATCCATGGTATTTATTACCATTCATTGCCTCTATATATATTTTGTCTATACCAATTTGCTGTTTTATTAGTAAAAGATTTTATTAGGAGCTGTGAACAAATTTATATTTCTCTGCTTTCAAGAATTGGCTAGCAAAAGCAATGAGTGGTGACGTCAGTAATTTCTTATCAATTACTATATAGGTTTATAAAATGCCAAACCCAACAACTTATACAATAGAAAACTTAAGTGATGCACGAGAGTTTTTATCTGAATTTCACGATCCTGTTATTTTAACTAATAAAACTGGTAGTACGAGATATTACGGTATGCTAGTGCTTGATTATATGTTTAAGACATTAACTAAAGAATTCCCCCAAATCGTAAAAATTATCGTTAATGTAGAAAATGATCACACAGCTTTATTTACTGCTATCAAACTTAACTACCAAAATATAATTTATACTGGTGAATCATCAGATGCTAAGAAGTTAGCTGCTCCTCATTTTCTAGACGAACAACATTAGTTAAAAACCAATCTGTATTTTTAGAAATAAGACTTCTGGAAAACGTCCATTCTTCTTTCATGTTTTTTATCTTACTAGTTACCTTTTTACCTGTGAATAATACTTTTAGAAAAATATTATTCGCAAATGTATAAGCTTCAGAAATTTGGGCATCTAGTACGCTACCATGAACAAATTCTCCATAGGTTTGAGAAAAAATATGAAACTCTTGAATATATCTTTTATCCACTAATGTCAGTAAATCGTCAATATCATCATCGTTAGAAGCTTCAATGATCAGCTCAAAGGCTGCCTTTGCACTCTGCAAAAATTTTCTTGCTTGAAATGATGGAAGTTTAGCAGATATAGCTTGAATTCCAGCTATTATAGCCACAGAATCTTCATCAACTATTAATCCATCAAATTCCATAGGATTGATAGGTGAAGGTCTTACCGTAGTTTGAGGTAATCCTTTCTTAAAAATACTACTAGTAGCAGTTTTTGATGTATAAGTAACATCTCTAATTGTTGTTTCACCAAAAAAGGAAGATTTACCTTTAGATGGATCTTCATCTGATGTAGAGCCAAGCGTAGCAATTAACCTATTTATAATAAAAAAAGCAATCGCAGCAAAAATTAATAACTCTATTATTTGAGCAGACATTTAATATAACTCATTGTTTAAATTCTTTACATTAATGCATCTTGCATTAATGTTTTAATGTTTGCAACACAACGTCATGGCTCAGAACTACTTTAGTAGCGACAAAACAATCCATAAAGTAACCACAAATGGATTACTTCGTCGACTTTATACCTCTTCGCAATGACTTCAGATTAGCTACAACATTATTTTATACCATAAAATTTCTGACCTTATATTTGGGTTCTATGTTGGCACAAGCAAGCATTGGTACTATCAAAAGAATAGCTGTAAACGAATATTTAAGAGTGCTGAACATATAATAATTGCCTTGATAAAATTGTTATCATTAACACCACCATAACTTATTAGGCTAGTACATACTAATACTTTAATAGAATGGAAACAAAATGACAAGCAATTTTACTAAGTTTGTTGTGAACATTTTTCTTTATGAGAACGTTCGCTGAGCTGTGTCAGTATAGAATATCATAGTCTAAAATTCAACCTATCAGGGAAGAAAATATCTAGCTGGGAAACGGTTACCGCCCAATCTGGGATTGGCATATTCCACTTTGCTGTAAT
>NZ_MWZE01000029.1 GCF_002259525.1 Rickettsia endosymbiont of Culicoides newsteadi
CAAGTGAAAATGCCTTGTTCAAATTGGTTTTTTGTGCTATAAAACAGATTACAGCAAAGTGGAATATGCCAATCCCAGATTGGGCGGTAACCGTTTCCCAGCTAGATATTTTCTTCCCTGATAGGTTGAATTTTAGACTATGATATTCTATACTGACACAGCTCAGCGAACGTTCTCAGTGATGACGTCCCCAACTTCTCATCAATTGACTATAGCCCTCAAATCTCAAATGATACTGTTGTAAACATCTTGACAACTAATCTACTTTAAATATATAATTTTACTCACATTAGGGGTGCCATAGGAGACTAAGGCTGAGAGTTAATAAACAACCCTTTGAACCTGATATTGTTAATACAAACGGAGGGAAATGTGTACAGTATTGAAGAATTTTTTGGCTATATTGCCTTAATTACATCTCTGATAGGTCTATTGCCGCAGGTCTATAAAGCATATATAACAAAATCCACACATGATATATCTATGCTAATGCTAGTAAATTACCTTACTTGCTCAGTTGCATGGATTGTTCATGGCTATTGCCAAGGTTCAATATTTGTCGTTCTTAGCAATGTTGCCGGACTCATAATCAGTATAATATCTATTATTCAAAAATGTTACTACGATGCAAGATAGATACAGAGCTTTTTATGAACATATAGATATCGGTCTATACCATTCTATATTGGCTTTAAATGGTGACTTGCCTGATAAGTCATTTTTTGACATTGGCTTGCCTATTATAGCTGCTGATGGAGCAATAAATTCTTTGTACAAGATGGGTATAATACCAAAAGTTGTGATTGGTGATTTAGATTCTGCAAAAGTCGATTTACTGTATACTATAGGCAATTCAGGAGAATTTGGGGCTAGGAACGATGGAGCGACGCCTATAAGTAATAGGCGAGTGACGAGTGACGACGTCACCAACTTCTCATCAATTGACTATACTGAAGTAATTCGTGTACCAGATCAGAACAGCTGTGATTTTGAAAAATCTCTACAATATCTTGAGAATAAAAATCTGTTACCAGCTATAATTGTAGGAATGAGTGGAGGATATATTGATCATATATTAAATAATATTAGTATTTTTCTTAAAAATGGTAGCATTTTTTATGCACCGTCTATTGTAGGGTACGTAATTAAGGCTGGAGAGACTAGGGTTTTTACATTGTCTGTAGATACCAAAATCTCATTACTTGGATTTTCATCAGCACAAATTTCTACTAAAGGCTTAAAATGGGAATTAGAGCATTATCAGATGTCATTTCCGGGTACTAATTCTTCTTTTAATAGAACTATTTGCGAAACTGTTTCTATAGAGGTACATAGTGGTCTATCATTGGTAATGATTTATTTAGAAAAAATGAAAGATTATGGAAGTGATATTATATAGTCAATTAACCTGAATTAGTGCCGACAAGAAAAACGATTAAAATAGATTGCTTCGGAGGCTTACGCCCTCTCGCAATGACTTATAAAGTAAGGATATTTAGGTTAGTATAAAAATAATAAAAATATTTTTCATAAAATGCTTAGTGCGCATCATAATTAGTATATACTACGATGAGTTTGATGAATTATATTAATTAGCATGAAAATTCTTGCAGGCCTTAGTCACAAAAAATTAGCTAGACATTTAGCTAAGGAGCTAAAGTGTCAATATGTGGAAACTTACATTACAACTTTTGACGATAGTGAGACAAAAGTACAAATCCTTGAGGACGTACAAGGGTGTGATGTTGTTATAGTGCAATCTACTTCTAGACCAACTAATAACCACTTAATGGAGCTTTTATTATTAGTGGATACGGTAAAAAGAGCAGGAGCCTCAAAAGTGACTGCGGTTATACCCTATTTGGGCTATAGTCGCCAAGATCGTAGATATGATAATTTTTCTCCAGTCCCTGCTCGTCTGGTAGCAAATATGTTGGAAATTGCTGGGGTTGATCGCATAATAACTGTTGATTTGCATTCACAGCAATTAGAGGGATTTTTTAAAATTGCTATACAAAATCTTGAGCCAATCAGTTTATTTGCTCCGATTATTAAGAACTATAATAATGCTATTATTGTGTCTCCAGATATTGGTGGTTTTGTACGTATAGGTGCAGTTAACAAGCTTTTTAACATCAACATGGCTGTTATTAATAAAAACAGGGATAGCAAGGATCAATGCCAAATGTCAGAAATAATAGGTAACGTTTCAGGCAAGCATTGTCTATTAATTGATGATATTGTTGATAGTGGAGAAACCATTTGTAAGGGAGCTAAGCTATTAATGGCAGTAGGAGCATTATCTGTTGATGCTTTTGTGACTCACCCTGTGCTTTCTGGGGCATCTAAGAAAAATATTGAGAATTCTGATATAATGAACATCTATATAACCGATACTATAGAAACTACTGATTTACCTTCTAAATTTCATATAATATCCGTTACTCCAATTATTGTAGCAGCATTACAACCTATGCAAGATTATGACAAGATTATGAGGATTTAGGATTTTATTATGCACAATGCTCGTTGTACTCTTGAAATAGATTTAGCAAAAATTCGTACTAATTATCGTATTATTTCTGAAATTTGCAAAAATTCAAAAATTGCTGCTGTGGTAAAGGCTAACAGCTATGGACTTGGAGCCGATATTATCGCACCAGCATTACAGATGGAGAATTGTCAGAATTTTTTTGTAAACTCAGTTAATGAGGGGGTGGAATTACGTAAAGTGTTAGGAGCGAAACCTAATATTTTTGTGTTTCATGGTGTATTTTACAATGATGTTGAGGAATTTGGTAATAGTAACTTAATTCCGGTACTTAATAGTTTGCAACAAATTGCCATATGGCAAAAGTTTGCTGCTAAAAAACAACAAGTATTACGTTGTACAATCCATGTTGATACTGGTATGCATCGTTTGGGAATGGCTGACATAGAGATGCAACGTATCATAGATAACCCTAGCCTATTATCTGGTCTTGAATTACAATATGTTATAAGTCATTTATCTGCCTCTGAAATAGCAGATAATCCTTATAATTTACAACAATTAACAAAATTTAGATATTATCTAAACTATTTACCAACAGCTAAAGCTAGCTTAGCTAATTCTAGTAGTATATTTCTAGGACAAGAATATCATTTTGACTTAATACGTCCTGGTGCGGCATTATATGGGCTTAATCCTTTGGGAATTTCCTCGAAAAATCCGATGCATAACCCAATTAGGCTGACTGCTCCGATAATACAATTACAAGAATTACCGCCAGAAAGTTATATTGGTTATAATATGACTTTTAAAACAAAGCGTAATAGATTGATTGCTACCTTGCCTCTTGGTTATGCTGATGGTTATTCTAGAGCTTTTAGCAATTGTGGAGAAGTTTGTATTGGTTCCTACTTAGCTCCTGTAGTTGGTAGAGTATCGATGGACTTAATTACCATTGATGTTACTGAACTACCACCAAATGAAATATTTTTAGGGCAACAAGTGGAGATTATAGGGGATTATTGCACCCCAGATAAAATAGCTAGTGTAATAAACACCATTGGTTATGAAATTCTTACCATGCTCGGTGACAGATATAAGAGAGTATATAAAAATGATTATTAAGATAGTTAATTTATTCGGCAAACATACTATTGCTTTCGCAAAAACTATAGGAGCTTTTTCTCTATTTACTATAGCGGTAGTTACTAGTATTTTTAGGCGTCCCTTATATGGCAACTTACTATTCAAGCAGTTGTTATCTATAGGCTTTTATTCCCTACCAGTTGTTGCGATGACTACCTTTTTTTCTGGGGCTGTACTGGCATTACAAAGTTATACAGGTTTCTCTCGTTTCTCGGCTGAAAGTTCAATAGCTACGGTGGTAATTCTGTCAATAACTAGAGAACTTGGACCAGTTCTTGCAGGTCTCATGGTGGCTGGTAGGGTTGGTGCATCAATTGCCGCTGAAATAGCTACAATGAGAGTGACGGAACAAATAGATGCTCTTTATACTTTGTCAACTGATCCAATAAAATATTTAGTTTTGCCAAGGGTGCTAGCTGCAGTTATTACCTTACCATGTTTAGTATTAATAGGTGATGTATTAGGAGTAATGGGTGGCTATTTGGTAAGTGTTTATAAGCTTAATTTTAATAGCTCTAGTTATATGGTAAATAGCTTTAAGTTTTTACAATCAATAGATGTTATTTCTGGTTTGGTAAAAGCAGCGGCTTTTGGTTTTATTATTTCAATAATAAGTTGCTATAGTGGATATTGCTCTGGAACAGGAGCAAAAGGAGTCGGAACTGCTACAACTTCGGCGGTAGTAAGTTCTTCGGTGCTGATTTTAATCAGTAATTACTTAATAACAGCATGTTTTTTTTAAAGTTATGAATAACCAATCAAAAATAAAAATACGTTCATTATATAAATCTTTCGGTAACCGAAAGGTACTTGACGGTATAGACTTGGACATAAAGCAGGATAGTTCGATAGTAATCCTTGGCGGTTCGGGAAGTGGTAAATCAGTACTAATTAAGACGATAGTTGGGTTAATACAGCCTGATAAAGGTAGTATAGTTGTTGATGGGGTAGAGACTGTCAATATCTCAAATAAAGATAGATTTAAAATGATGGAAACTATAGGCTTTCTATTCCAGGGTGGAGCTTTATTTGATTCTCTAACTGTTCAAGATAATATTACGTTTTTTGCTGAAAAATTGTATAAATTATCTCCCAAAAATAAACAAGAGTTAGCGGCATCTAAACTTAATTCGGTAGGTTTATCTAGTAAGATACTCAATCTTTATCCATCTGAACTTTCTGGGGGGATGCAGAAAAGAGTATCTTTAGCTAGGGCTATTTGTGGTAATCCTTTGATTCTTTTTCTTGACGAACCAACTACTGGTCTTGATCCTATCATGGCTAATGTTATTAATGAATTAATAATTAAAGTTCAAGAAGAGCTAAAAGCTACTACCATTACCATAACCCATGATATGAATAGTGCTTATATGATAGCTAAAGAGGTTGCTATGATTTATCAAGGGAAGATTTTATGGTTTGGAACAAAAGATGAGATAAAAAATAGTGATAATCCCTATTTGCAACAATTTGTTAATGGTTTAACTATTGGACCAATTGAGGTTTAGTATAGTGGGGGTTTAGTATAGGGATATAGGCAAATGATTTGAAGAAGCGTATGCTTGAATATAAATTATTAGAAGAGATGATTGATGTAGCGGGTTGAGGCTAGGAGCGATGGAGCGACGCCACAACTGTTGAAAGTTAGAAGAGGAAGCGGGTTTTAGATAGGTTTTCTGTCATTGCGAGACCACGTAGTGGTCGTGGCAATCCATCTTTGGTTACTTTTATGGATTGCTTCGTCGACCTGCGGTCTTTCTCGCAATGACGTTGACCACATACGACTTTTAAACTATTCGGTCTAAAACCTCTTCCTCTTCTAACTTTCAACAGTTGTGGAGCTAGGAGCGATGGAGCGACGCCTATAAGTACTCCTGTACAAGGTGCAATACTTTAAACAATAGTCCCATTTTATTGGGAGCAATTAGTCTATCAACTTGTTTTGCTATGATATTTGCCTCTATAATAGGTAATTTACTTTGTAATAGTTGACTTCGTAATAATATACCATTGCTAATTAAGAAATCACGTTGAGTTATTGATCCATACACATTTATTCCTATATTTCTGCTTACTGTCTTTAAGGCATAAAAGTCAACATGTGCTGATAAATCGGCTTCTCCTAAAGTTTCAAGTAGTGGGTAATATTTATGATTTTTTATCGCTTGTAAAGTAGGGTTATACTGGTTACGCGTCCTCTTTATTGGATCTATATCATAACCGTAATCGATAATTAAGCTAGCCCCACCGAATTGCATTATATGCTTACTGATAAATTTTACGATTTCTAACGATTTAGGTGATTCTTCTATTACTGCTCCATCATGTGCGTTTGAGTGTTCTTGCAGTAAATAACGCTGTAACTCCTTACTAACCTCTATCTTATCGAATTTAATCTTACCATCAGCTGGGTCAATAATAAGTGTTAGCTCGTACCAAAGCTTTTTGCTTTTAATATACTGCTTAATTGGCATAGCATCAAAAAATTCATTAGCTATTATAATAGAAGGAATTTTAGATATATATTGTATGGATTTATAGTGTTTGATAGGGAGACCTGTTAACTTTAGGTTTGTTTTTTGTTTTTTGATAAAATGAGGATTAATATCAATTAATTCTATAGAGAGAGATTGGTAAAATTCTGGAACTAATTTAGCAACATTTAGCAAATCTCGCATTAACACCCCCTGTCCAGGACCCAATTCAACTAAATTAGTTTTCCGAGGGCAACCCATTTTATACCATTGGTCAATAGTCCATAACGCTATCATTTCACCAAAAAGCTGAGAAATTTCTGGAGCTGTTGTAAAATCTCCTAAGCAACCTAGTTTATCTTGTTTTTGGTAATAGGAAGAAGGGGCTACAGACGTTACTTGGAGCATCATTTCATCAAGCTTAATACTACCATTTTGCTCAATAAGTTTTCTTATTTTGGAATCGACTGGCATTTAATTCGTATTATTAAATAAATTCCTAGTATTATCATAGGTAATGATAAAATTTGCCCCATAGTTAAATTATTAAAAATAAAACCTATGTGAAAATCTGGCTCACGAAACATTTCTATAATAATTCGAAATACCGAATAGAATATTAAAAATATAGCAAAATTCAAACCATGGATATTTATAGTTTTATATTTGAAAGTGGCGTAAGCTAGAATTAGGAATAATACAGCTCCTTCAAAAAATGCCTCATAGAGTTGGCTAGGATGTCTTAGTTGTAGGTCACTATTTGGAAAAATCATGCCCCAAGGCATTGTGGTCACTCTGCCATATAATTCACCATTAATAAAATTGGCCATTCTACCTAAACATAAACCAATAGGACAAATCGTAGCTAATATATCACACATAAGCAAGAAGTTAACTTTATGCTTATAGCAGAAAAAATAACTAGACATAATTAAACCAATCACCCCACCATGAAATGACATACCACCTTCATAAGTCTTCAAAATGAGAAGAGGAGCAGAAAAATATTGAATCGGATTATATAGTAACGCATAGCCTAATCTTCCACCTATTACGATACCAAGAATAGCCCAAGTAACAAAATTTTCTAAATGTGTTGCAGTAACCCCAACTTCGAATTTTTTTATAATTTTATAAGCATAGAACCACCCAACTAATATACCCAAAACGTAAGCCATGGAGTACCAATAAACGGTAAATGGTCCGATAGAAAAAATAACAGGATTGATATTTGGAAAGAGCATAAGTTTATTATATACACAGACTTTATCGATTGCAAGCAGTATAGTCAATTGATGGGAAGTTGGTGACGTCGTCACTCGTCGCTCGCCTATTACTTATAGGCGTCGCTCCATCGTTCCTGCTACCCAATTCCCCTGAATTGACTATAGTAGGAAAAAATCTTAGGTGTCATTGCGAAAAGTGCGGAAACCACAACACGACGAAGCAATTGTCCATTTTTGTGTCACCCCTGCGTAAGCAGGGGTCTTAGATTCCACAACTGTTGAAAGTTATAAGGTAGAGCGGGTTTTAGATAGCTTTTCCGTCATTGCGAGACCACGTAGTGGTCGAACAATCCACATTCATTAGATTGCTTCGTCGCTACTAAAGTAGCTTCTCGCAATGACGCCAAGCTATTTTTTATATGACTTTTAAACGCCATGCGTAAGATGAGTCAATAAAAATAATAAAAATATTTTTCATAAAATACTTAGTGCATATCATAATTAGTATATACTAAAATTATCTAAGGATAAGAGTGTAGTCAATTCAGGAGAATTGGGTAGCAGGAGCGATGAGCAACAACATCACCAACTTCTCATCAATTGACTATAGTGGAGTAATACTAATCTGGTTAGCTATATAAATATATCAAATTTGATGTATACATGATATATTTACCATCTTACTTCAAAAATTATTCTAAATGCGAATTTTCTGCAATTTATTGATTATTACTATTAAAATTATTATTTTATTACCAATTGGTAGTTCGGCACAAGCTAAACAGCAAGGAATAAATAAACAGTTTAGCTTTTTGTCAACAGATTATATCGAATATAACCAAAAGGAACAATTTATTTATGCTAAAGGTAATGTTCAAATTATATTAGATAGTTATTTTTTAACAGCCAATTCTTTGATTTACGATATAGAACAAGATACACTCTGGGCTGAGGGTGATGTTAAAATTACAGATCAACAAAATAGAGTTATTTTGGGAGAATTTGTCGTATTAAAAGATAAGCTAAAGGCGGGGATAATTTCAGATTTTATTTTATATCTTGGTGATAATAATCTCTTAGTGTCAAAATTAGCGGAAAGAGTCAATAAAGATGTTTTTCGTTTGCATAATAGTACCTTTACTCCATGTAAAATACTATGTAACCAAAAACCTATTTGGCAAATTTCTGCCAAAAATACTGAAGTAGATATCAATAAGAACATAATGGTTTATAAGCATCTATTTTTTGAGGTATATGGTATTCCAATCTTCTATACACCCTATTTTTCTCATCCAACACCTAAGGCTCCTGCAAAATCAGGAATATTGATGCCTGGAATACAGGATAGCTCTTTAAGGATACCATTATATTATAGAGCTAAACCTAATCTAGATTTTACTCTAACCCCTAGGATTTTTTGGGAAAAATATACAATTTTTGAACTAGAAGCTCGTTACAAACCAAACAAAAGCGATTATATATCTTTAGAGGCTAATTATGGCAAAGTACCCTACTCCTTAAAGAATGGTGCGATAACGATAAAAAACACTAAGGTAAATTCATATTATATATTAAGCAATGGCGATTTCACCAAAAACGATTATCGATATGGATTTAGGTTGCAACGTACTTCTGATAAAGCTTACTTAAAAAATTATTATAATAATTATACTCCATATTTGACTTCCAAGTTATATTTAGAACATGTCAATAATTACAATTACTTATTAACGGAAGGGATGTATTTTGAAGGATTGGGAACAAATGATTCTAGTAGCACCAGTCCATTAATTTTTCCTAAGGTTAGAACTAAGAATGTCATACCTTTAAATGACGATGAAACTACTAGCATAGTTATTGAGAATAATGCACTAATCTATAAAGAAAGAAGTGGTAGAGAACTAGGGCAAGCTGCATTGCAATTGGCAGTAGATAACAATTTCCTAACTTCATCTGGTCATTTATTTAATGTTACCTTACGGAATAGATCAGATGTATATTTTATTAATCACCTATATCCAAATAATTCTAGGGCTAACAAGGTTCTTGCTAGAAATATACCAGAAATTCAAACTACTTGGCACTATCCATTAGCTGGCTCAATCTTTGATAAAGCTAGTCTATTTGTTGAACCAATTATATCAGCAACTATTGGACGTAAAAATAATTCTAATAAGAAATTTTCTTTTATTGATCCGTCAAAATATGAACTATCAGAAAATAATATATTCAGTTCGAATCGCTATAGTGGTATAGATTATCATGAATTTGGCAATAGATTAAGTTATGGTATTAATTCTTCTATACTTTCAGAGCAAAATTATTCTAGTTTATTCCTAGGACAGACCTATAGTAATAATCTTATTAATAACAAATCTATTGATAATGTTGAAAATGTTGGCAGAATTTCTAGTAATTTTTCTGATACAATAGAGCTGTTCTATAGATTTAGAAAAAGCAAGAATTTTCAGCCAATTAGAGATGAATTAGGTGGCACCCTTAACTCTAAGGCAATTCAGTTAACTGTTGGATTAGCACAAATTTCTAATATACAGAAATATTATTCTACCAATGAATTAATTGATAATAAAGTAAGACAACTTTACTACAACTTCACTTATCAATTAGCAGAAAATTGGTCAGTTGCCTATGATATGAGGATAGACTGGGCAAAAAATAAAATATATATTCTTTCTAAGAGTATCCAGGTGACATACTTGAATGAGTGTGTTAAAATAGCAGGAAAACTTTCAGACAATTATATGGGAGATAATAGCAGGGGGATAAAAAAGACTTTTGCCGTCCCTACTATTTCTGTAGGTCTAAAAATATTAAATATGTGAGCCTAAAATTATGAAGAAGTTAAATATGAAAAAGTTATTTTGTTTAGTTGCCATCATTTTTAACATAACTATAGCAAAAGCAGAGTTATCCAATATAGTTGCATTAGTTAATAATGAGCCAATTACCTTACATGAATTTCTAGCTAGAAAACACATGATCATGGCACTTAACAATATTCCTAATCCTGATTCTCAAACAAATAAGCAACTTGATAAGATGGCAATTAACAGCATGATTGATGATGTATTACTTTATCAATCTGTAAACGGTAAAAAAAGCTCTGATAGTGAAATAAATGAGTCTATAGAAACCATCGAGCAACGTAATAAAATGGAAAAAGGGCATTTAATAAAGTTTTTGAAGAGTAAATCTGTAGATATTAATAATTTTAAATTTCAGATAGGTGCAGAAATTATCAAAATGAACATTTTATCTAGTATTTCAAGATCAGTTGCTATTAGTGCAAAAGAAGTTAATGATATAATATTAGCGACAAATTCAAAAGATGCGGAAGTATCAGCACAGATTTTTACTTCACAAGATAAAGATGATAAAACTTTGCATAAGATGTGTGATTTACAAAAACGTCTTAAAAATTGTTCTGATGTCAAAGAATCTTTATATAAAGATTTTTCTACATTAGAGGTAATTAATCAGAATCTGAGTACTCTAGATTTTACACTACAAACAATTCTCAAAGATTTAAATATGGGAGAAAGAAGTAATGTTTTTGAGATGCAAGACGGATTTAAATTAATCTTAATGTGCGACAAAAAGATGATTAATGTTACTAGTGATGAAAATAATTACGTAGTAAATCTGCTAGCTAATAAGAAAATGTCACAAAAAGCACAAAAATACTTTGAAGATATGCGTAAGAAAGCATATATCAAAATAATGCTACCTTTGTGATCTTAAATAATTTAAATGCCTTACCTTCAATTGCAAAGCATGCTAGCAAACATGGTATTGCTCCTATTAAGAAATATGGTCAAAATTTCATTTTTGATAGTAGCCTATGTGATAAAATAGTTCGAGTTAGTGAACTGCAAGAAAATGATTTGGTCTTAGAAATTGGTTCTGGTACAGCCGGACTCACTAGAGCTATTCTTGCCTGCAACCCTAAATCTTTAACTGTTATTGAAACTGACGTTAGATGTATACCTTTACTTATGGAAATAAGAGAACTGTTCCCTAATTTGCACATTGTTCATTCGGATGCTACTAAATTTGATCTATCAAGCTTAACTCATGATAAAATAACTATTATTTCAAATTTACCTTACCAAATAGGCACAGAGTTAGTCATAAAATGGTTAAAAAAATTACCATTAATAAATAGTATGACTTTAATGCTGCAAAAGGAGGTTGTAGACCGAATATGTGGTAAAGTTGGAACAAAATCCTACGGAAGATTATCAGTAATATGTCAGTTACTTTGTTCTGTTGAAAAATGCTTTGATGTTAATCCGCAAGCTTTCTATCCGGCACCAAAAGTCCACTCGGCTATAGTTAAACTCGTACCTTATAACAATAATGCATTAACAGCTGAACTAATTGAAAAAGTTGAGTTAATAACTAGACTAGCCTTTGGCAAGCGACGTAAAATGATTAAATCATCTTTAAAGACACTAACCTCGTGTATAGAAGATTTGTTAGCAAAATTAAAAATAGATAATTTTTGTCGATCTGAAAATTTATCACCACAAGATTATTTATCTTTAGCAAAATTATGTTTAGAGTAAAGGTTAGTGATAATAGACCTTATATCACATTTTCAAGATAAAGAGAACGAAAGTAAAAGTTAATGAATAACTCATCTTACGCATGGCATTTACATGTCATATATTATATCTTGCCATTGTTTTGTTACCACTATAGTCAATTCAGGAGGATTGGGTAGCAGGAGCGATGGAGCGACGCCTATAAGTAATAGGCGAGCGACGAGTGACGACGTCACCAACTTCTCCTCAATTGACTATAAAGTGACTTCTCGCAATGGCACTTGTGTCCTATGATACCCTACAAAATCATAATTAGGATGTTTATGTTTAAATTATTAAATCCTTATTTTTTTAGTAAGCTAGTACGAACCATGTTACCATTATTGCTAGTTGCAATGTTAGTAGTAATGGGGTTGGGGTTATACCAAGCTTTGATAGTATCGCCACCAGATTACCAACAAGGTGATATGGTTAGGATTATGTATGTTCATGTACCAGCTTCTTGGATGGCACTAGGTATTTATACATTTATAGCTATTTGTAGTTTGTCTAACCTAGTGTGGAAAACTAAAATGTCCTTCTTAATGGCAGTAGCAAGTGCTCCTATTGGGGCAGTTTTTTGTATGATTAGTATAGTAACAGGGGCATTATGGGGAAAGCCTATTTGGGGAACTTGGTGGGTTTGGGATGCTAGACTTACCTCAATGTTCGTATTATTCTTACTATATTTAAGCTATATCGTGGTGGTGAATAGTGGTGATAGGATAAGCCGTACTGAAAAACCAGCCTCGGTGATTGCTTTAATTGGCTTTATCAATGTTCCCATAGTAAAATTTTCGGTAAATATTTGGTATAGTTTACATCAGCCAGCAAGCGTTTTAAGGCTAGGTAGTCCGACTATCGATAATTCTATGTTATTACCCTTAGTGCTAATGTTTATAAGTGCTATACTATATTTTCTATTAGTATTGGGTTTGAGATCTTGCATGTTAATTGCTAAATTCAAGGAGTATGACAATTTATGACTTATGTTGTTACCGATGAGTGCGTAAAATGTAAATATACTGATTGCGTAGAAGTATGCCCTGTCGATTGCTTTTATGAAGGGGAGTTAATGTTGGTAATTAATCCCGACGAATGTATTGATTGTGGAGTATGTGAGAGTGAGTGTCCGGTTAAAGCTATTAAGCCAGAATCAGAACAGCTGATTGACTGGATAGAGAGAGCTAAGTTTTTTTCCAGTAAATGGTCAAATATTACGGTTAAGAAACCAGCCCTACCGGATGCAGATAAATATCAAAACGAGAAAAATAAATTCGAAAAATATATGGGTGAAGTTTAATTTATTGCAAGATTTTTAGTGGAGAAGATGGTAAAATAGTATTAGTTATCAATATAGAATTAAGAGGTTGTATTATATGTTTTTATCAAAATTTCTTGACCCTAAAAATGATTTTTGTTTTCGCCAAATTTTTGGCACTGAAAAGAACAAGGATATACTTGTTCATTTTTTAAATGATATTCTCAAATGTAAAGGAAATGAAAAAATAATTGAGGTGACGTTTTTACCAACTATCCAAGACCCTGATATTGCTATTTACAGAAAGTCTATAGTTGATGTGTTATGTAAAGATCAACATGGTAATCAATTCATCGTAGAGATGCAGATAAGTAAGCATCCAGGATTTGAGAAAAGAGCCCAGTATTATGCAGCTAAAGCATATTCTAGGCAAATACTCAAAGAGGATGAAAACCATAAAAAGTTGGCAGTATACGCTAAATTAAAAGGAGTAATATTTTTAGCAATAGCAGATTTTGTGATGTTTGACGATAAAAAACATTGGAAGTCAGAGCATCGTCTTTTAGATACAGAAAGCTACGCCAATGATTTAAAAGATTTTTACTTTGTTTTTTTAGAACTCAAGAAATTTAATAAAATTATCTCTAATCTAGAGACTACAGAGGAAAAGTGGATGTATTTTTTCAAACATGCAGGAGATAGTACATTAACATTAGCCGAAATAGAGCAGTTAATAGGTAAGGATAAAATTATTAGAAGAGCCTTTGAGGCAGTAGATCAAGCAAGCTGGTCAGAAGCGGAGCTTAACACCTATGAGGAAAGAACAAAAGCCTATTTTGATAATTTAGCGGTAGAACAGCAACAAATTGAAGATGCTGAAGCTAAAGGAAAAGCTATAGGCGAAGCTAAAGGAAAAGCTATAGGCGAAGCTATAGGTGAAGCTAGAGGTGAAGCTAGAGGAAAAGCTGAAGGTATTAAAGAAAGTACTATAGCCATGGCGAAAGAAATGTTAGCTGATAATGAGCCAATAGAAAAAATAGTTAAATATACAAAACTAACTATTAAGGAAATAGAAGCGTTAAAAAAAGAATAAACCTTAACAAAAATGTAATCGATTGTCTGAATTAAAATTTGATAAAAAGCAGTTATTTCTGCTAGGTAGAATTAAGAATTTTGCTAAGCAAATTGAAGATAAGTCATTTTTGAAATTCTTTAATGGTAATTTATTAGCAAAACAAGGTATCTATTTATATGGTAATGTAGGTAATGGCAAAACTGTATTAATGCAACATTTTTTTCAAATATTGCAAATTAAGAAATTAATGATCCATTACCAGAATTTGATGCAATCGGTACATAAAGATATTTATCAGTTACAAGACAAATCAAAGTCTAAAAATAATATTATAAAAAGCATTGCGACAAATTATGCAAAACAAGCAGCAGTAATATGTATCGACGAGTTTGAAATTAAAGATATAGCTGATGCTATGATAATAGGACCGCTACTTCTTGAACTGATAAAATGTAAGGTATTTATCTTCATTACCAGTAATACCAAACCAGAAGATTTGTATAAAGATGGTTTACAAAGAAATTCTTTTTTGCCAATAATTAAAGAGATTTATCAAAGGTTTGAAGTCATGTACTTAGATAGTGATCATGATTATCGATTAGATAAAATTATGCAAACGGCTAGCAGACGCATAATATATCCAATTAATGAACATAATAAATTCGAGATACAGAAACTTATTGGCAAGTTAAATAATAATAACCAGCTAGTTCCTAAGGATATTGCTGTTTTCGGACGGAAAATATCTTTTAACATGGCTGGTGAGAAAATATTAGTGACCGATTTTGAAGAGCTATTTGTAAGAGAATTAGGTTATGTTGATTATGTAGATATTTGTCAAAAATTTTCTATTATAATAGTAGAAAATATTCGTATAATAAGTTCTGATAATACAGATTTAGCTGTTAGGTTTATAAATTTTGTTGATAATGCTTATTTTTATAAGGTGGTACTATTTATGACTTTACAAGATGAACCCATAAAAATATATCAGAATGGTTTGCGTAGTAATGAATTTAAGAGAACTATTTCAAGGTTACATGAAATGAATAGTGGTAGTTATGTCAATTAAAAACGGTAAATTTATTACGTTTGAAGGTGGGGAAGGGTGTGGTAAATCTACCCAGAGCGATATGCTACACCAGTATTTATTATCACAAAATATCCGGACAGATTTAACACATGAAGTGGGCGGAACTATTGCGGCTGAGAAAATGCGTGACATTTTAGTTTATCAAGATTTATTACCTATGTCAGAATTGCTGCAAGTTATGGCGGCACGTTACGAACATGTTCATAAAAGGATTATTCCTAAACTCAATTCTGGGGTCTCAGTTATTTGTGATAGGTTTGTGGATTCTACGGCTTGTTATCAAGGGCAAGAGGTAGGTACTGATTTAGTGTATGAACTTCATAAATCTCTAATATCACCTGTAATGCCTGATATTACCTTTTTTATTGATATAGAGCCAAATATTGCTTTAGCAAGGGCGTGGGCAAGAGGTAATAATAATAAATTTGAAAGTAAGAATATTGAATTTCATCAAAAAGTCTATGATAAATTTCAATATATATCAGATAAATTTCCAGATAGAATAGTAAAAATAAACGCTGCAGATCTTAGTGCAAACGAAATTCATGATATAATTGTAGTGATGCTCACACGAAAGCTTGAAAAAACTATATAATTTTGTCACGTAACTAATTTTGTTAATAGAGAAATATGCTAATTTTCATTGACTTTATTATCATAGAGCTTTAAAAGTGCTAGTGCAGCTTCACCATATATGAAATATAGCCTCTATCTTTAGGTAATTCTTTGTGTAATAATAATGTTACCATTCAAAAATATTTTTTCTAAAATACAGGAAATCATTTGGCCAATAGAGAGGGAGGAGTTGAAACTTTTTCTACCTATGGCATTAATGATGCTCTGTGTTCTTTTTAATTTTGGGGCTCTGAGGTCTGTTAAAGACGGATTAGTTGTGCCATCAATGGGAGCGGAGGTTATCAGCTTTTTAAAACTTTGGCTTGTTTTGCCATCTTCTATATTATTCGCTGTATTATATGTAAAGCTCAGTAATCACATCCGTTTTGAATATATTTTTTATATAATAATTTCAAGCTTTTTGTTGTTTTTTCTGATATTTGCCTATGTCATTTATCCTAATCAGGAGTTTTATCATCCAAATACTGAGCAGATAGAACATTTAGTATCTTTGTATCCTAATTTTCGGTGGTTTATCAAGATAATGGGTAAATGGAGTTACGCTATCATGTATGTTTGTGCAGAATTATGGAGTGCCGTAATTATTAACCTAATGTTTTGGCAATTTGCTAATAATATTTTTGATACAAATAATGCAAAACGTTTTTATCCAATTTTAGGAATGGTAGGCAATGTTGGCTTAATTGTAGCTGGTAATGTATTAGTAGCTTTCTCAAATGTACAAGAGATATCAGATACCCAAATGATAATAGATGAAGATTTACAATATAATTCAGAACTAATGTTACAACCAATTATGTCTATAATAGTATTTGCCGGTATAATTTCAATGTTGTTATTTAGGTTAATTAATTATCTGATTTTGCATGATAAGGGATTAATGGCTGATTTTAAAGTAACTCAAATACAGGCAAAAACCTCTTTACCACTTCTGGATAGTATCAGGCTAATTATTAGCTCAAAATATGTTGGACGCATTGCTTTATTGATAATTTGTTATGGAGCACTAACTAATATAGTGGAAGGTCCGTGGAAAGCTAAAGTAAGAGAACTTAATCCCAATACGTTAGATTATATAAACTTTATGGGCAGGTTTAATATTTGGATGGGAATTTCCTGCGTGACTTTTATGGTAGTTGGCAGTAATGTGATTAGGAAATTTACTTGGTTAGTTTCAGCATTATTAACACCTTTGATGTTTTCGATAACTGGTTTAATGTTTTTCATTTTTGTTATTTTCTCAGAAGATATAGGTTGTGGTATTAAAGACTTTAATCCAATTTATGCTGCTGTAATTATTGGAGGGATACAAAATATTTTAAGTAAATCAACTAAATATTCGTTATTTGATTCAACAAAGGAAATGGCATATATTCCTTTATCATTAGAACTTCGAACAAAAGGTAAAGCTGCTGCTGAGGTTATTAGTACCAAATTTGGTAAGTCTCTAGGAGCTTTTATTCAGTCTTTTATATTCATAATAGTGCCTACTGCCACATGTGATTCAATAGTAGTTTATTTACTAATAATGTTTATTATGATAGTTATTTTATGGTTTTGGGATATAGTGCAGTTAAACCGTGAATATGTAAAATTATGTAATTAGCATGCGAAAAACATTAATATATATATCAGTGATAATTGCTGCAACCCTTTTGATTTATACTGTTTCATGGTTCTTAATTATTAGTTCTATAGCTGGTAAGATCAATCAGCAATATAGTAATCGTTATATCGCTACTAATACGGTAGATAATGAACAAAAATATTTCGTTAAGTTTAATAAAATTACCAGCTATGGCTTTCCATTTAAAATTGCCTTTCAAGTAATTGGCTGGTATGAAGAGGGGGAGAATAGTATAATTGAATTTCATACTCCGATTTATATAGGTTATGACTTACTAAAACAAGTTTGCTTTATCACCTATTCTGGTAACGCAACGGGTCGTTATAAACCTATTCAATCAGGATTTGGGGCAAAATTCGAAAGTGATAATTATTCTTTTACAGCAAAAATTCCCTTGAGCTTAAAGTTATTTAAGATTTTTATACAAAAAAAAGATCCGTTTGAAATTATCAATTTTGTTAAAGAATTGGAATTAATATCTGACAAAACCAAAATCTTTGATTTAATTGATCAGCAAAAACTATATGATGAAGATCATACAGCTATTTCATTCTCACTGGAAAAGAAAAAATATTATACTGATCTAGAAGATTTTAAAAATAATGTGCCGCAAAAATTAAATATTAGTTATTCAACAAACATCTTAGAAAGTAATCTTATCAACAGGAGGGTGCCAGCTGGTCTTTTATTATATAGATTTGCTTGGCCAATGCCTTTTAGTTTTGAAGGTAAGTTTTATATAAAAACAAATAAATCTATATATAGTGAATTTGTTAACGATTTAGAAATAAAAATGATATCCAGCAAATTTTCAAGCAATGTCCAAGACTCTTTGACTAGTTTGTTATATCAAAATAAAGAGGAAGAAAGTCATCGTGCTAGCCATTTGAAGGTTGAATCAACAATTGATTTGAAATCAGGATTTTCCGATAATATATTAAATTCTATCCAGTATTTATTGCCGTATATATCAGCATTGCCTAACAATTTATCGTTAATGGAAGAGTTAGAGTATGTTAACAATAATAAAGATAAATTCAATTTAACTGAATTAGAAAATCATCAATATATTTTTGATTTAGATGTAAATTTTTTTGCTAGAATAAACGATGTAATGAGAGCTCAAATACATAACCTTAGTTTATTTTCTAATAATACTGGATTCCGCTTGTCAAGTGAATGCAAGCTAAATTCATTTGGCAATTTTGATATTAATGGACTCTTGGTTGTTAATAATTATTTAAAGGTAACTGATATTATCACCAATTATTTATTAAATTTAGGTAGATTTAAAACATTTTCTGAAGATAGTCGTATTGTATACAAAGAGGGGATTAATTATTTTCTAAAAACCGTATCAGATCATCCTGACTCTAACTCAGGGGACATAAGTTTTGAGTATAAATTAGATTCCAATAATATAGAAAAAGGAAAAATAGGCACTGTCGATCTTGATAAATTTTTACCATTATATTATCTAGCATTATACAAAAAAGCCTCGGAAAAAATACGGGTTGGTGATATAGTCAATTCAGGAGGAGTTGGTGCTAGGAGCGATGGAGCGACGCCTATAAGTAATAGGCGAGCGATGAGTGACGACGTCACCAACTCCTTATCAATTGACTATAGTATAACAAAAAGAATACAAGAGCTAGTGCCTGATTTCAATGAACATCAAAAATTATTAAAACAATTAATGATTCAACCTTTTTTGGAGATTGATAGTGATTTTTGGCAGGAAGTCTATAATGATCCGAATAGCGTTACGCCATAGTAAATTGACTCCCTGCTTGGCTTAGTGCCATACCTGCGAAATCAGGTATCTAGATTCCCGCCGTTGCTAAGAATGGCAAGGAGAAGGGGGAATGATAGGAACGAGCGTACGGAAATCATAAAATAAAAAATAGAGACGTAAATTGGATACTATAAAAATAATACATAAAGACTTAAGCCCAGAACTTTCTGCATTAAATAAGCTTATTATAACCCGCTTAGCTACCAAAGAGGAGCTGGTTAGCGTAATAGGTAAATATTTGCTGGAATTTGGTGGCAAAAGAATCAGACCATTACTAACAATTTTAACTAGCAAAATGTTTGGTTATGTAGGGGAAGATAATATAAAGCTTGCTGGGGCTGTAGAGTTTATTCATGCGGCAACTTTATTGCATGACGATGTAGTAGATGAGAGTACCATGAGAAGATCCAAACCTACTGCTAATGTTATCTGGGATAGCAAGGCTAGTATTCTAGTTGGGGATTTTTTATTTAGCCAATCATTTCAGCTAATGGTCGATACAAAATCTATTAAAGCCATGAAATCTTTATCAAGAGCTTCAGCAATTATATCAGAAGGAGAGGTTTCGCAATTGGTGAAATTGAATCAGCGGAGAATTATTGACGAAACAGAATATAATGAAATAATTATGGCAAAAACGGCAGAATTATTTGGCGTATCTTGTGAAGCAGGAGCAATTATTTCTGGTCAATCTAATGAAATTTGTGAAATTTTACAAAAATTTGGTAGAGTTCTAGGCAATGTTTTTCAAATCATTGATGATTTATTTGACTATTTAGGGGATAGTCGTGATATTGGTAAGAATATAGGCGATGATTTTTCAGAAGGGAAAATAACTCTACCACTAATTTTCTTATATAAAAAGCTTGATGATCAGTGGCAGTTAAAAATTCAAGAAATGATTAAGGCAGATAATAGAACTGAAAGTGAGTTTAAACTAATACGAGAATTGATGATAGAACATTGTATTAAGCAGCAAATTATTGACTATTTAGCAGCGATTAACAATGAAGCTAGTAATTTATTAAAACAAATCCCTATACAAAATATTTATAAAGATCATTTAGTTTCTTTATTAGAATTTACTTTAAATAGGTCTTATTAGAAAGGATATCAAAATATAATGAATATTGACATATAATGCAGATTTTGCTACAATTTATTCTTTGGTATAGTTAATTCAGGAGAATTAGGTAGCAGGAACGATGGAGTGCATAGGTCAAAACTGTTAAAAGTTATAAGGTAGAGCGGGTTTTAGATAGTTTTTCCGTCATTGCGAGACCACGTAGTGGTCGTGGCAATCCATTTTTGGTTACTTTTCTGGATTGCTTCGTTGACCTTAAGGTCTCTTCGCAATGACGGTTTCTCAATTATTATTTTATTAAACTGACACCTATGCTATGGAGCGACGACGTTACCAACTTCTCATCAATTGACTATATTACTAAATGATAAGACTAATACTTTACCCCATAAAGAGCAAAGAATGTTTAGTAAATATAAAATTAATAGTTGTCTTTTCATTGTGATGATAATTTTATCTAGCTGTTCTGTCTACAAAGCGGCTTCTAATGAGGGAGTTTCCGTATCAGATATAAGGAAATGTCAAATGAAAGGTTGTTTTTTGTCTCATGGTATGGAAATAGTTGATCGTCATCAAGAGGAAAATGGAAAATATATAGAAACATACAGGGCTATAGCAAGAAAATCTGGTGTGAATTATTTAAGAGCTGCTGGACATGGAGTGCTTGACGTTATGACTCTTGGAATATGGGAAGTGGCAGGTACTCCAGTTGAAGGCGCTATATCTAATAATCGAGGTTATATTACAGTTAGGGTTACTTATCCATATAAAGAGGCAGATAAACTTGAAAAAATCGAGATTTATGATGCCAATGGTAATATGGTTAAGTAAAGCTGAATCCTAGGAGATTGCTTCCTAGTCAACCTGATCAATGTTATTTTAAAATATCATCTTTATGAACATTAAAGTTAAAAAATTAGAACATTCTGTAGATATTTTGCCTGGTTATGCTACCCAGCATAGTAGTGGTATGGATCTAATGGCAGCAAATATTGAGCCTATAACTATAAAATCACAACAAGTAGAGTTAGTACCTACAGGAATTTGTATAGCATTGCCTAGTCATTTAGAAGCTCAAATCAGACCAAGATCAGGTTTAGCACTAAAACACGGCATTACCGTACTTAATGCACCTGGTACAATTGATGCCGACTATCGTGGTGAAATAAAAGTAATTTTAGTTAATCATGCTAAAGAAGATTTTGTAATTGAGCGTGGCATGAAGATTGCTCAGATGGTTATTTCTAAATATGAGCAGATATTATGGGACGAGGTGGATTCGTTAGATGAAACTCTTAGAGGTTCTGGTGGATTTGGTTCAACTGGAAAGTTTTAAATAGTCACTCTGCAAAAATAAGTAACCCTTATGGTGGTTTTTCGTACAAATCAACCTATAGGTTAATTATGAAAAGTAATGAATTTATTGAATATATTAAAGATATACTAGCACCTTTTGGTCAAATCACTACTCGTGCAATGTTTGGTAGTTATGGTATATATAAAGACGGAATAATAATAGGAATAGTTGCAAGAAACGAGTTGTACTTTAAAATGGATAACAAAGTGGTTGGAGATTTAAAATCTTTTGTCTCCGAACCATTTACATATAATAACTCAAATAAGTTGATAACTCTATCATATTGGAAAATATTACCTGAGATTTTAGATCAAGAGGAAAAGTTAGCAAATTTAGTCTCTATGGCATTTGATGTGTCTATTAATTCTTTGGATTAAAAATAATAGAACTGGTATAGTCAATTCAGGAGAATCAGGTAGCAGGAGCGATGGAGTGCATAGACCACAACTGTTAAAAGTTATAAGCTAGAGCTGGTTTTAGATAGCTTTTCCGCTATTAGCGAGACCACGTAGTCATAGTACCCTACAATTTTTATTCTATAAGTATTAAGCAGCATAAAAACGTCATTGCGAGGAGGCGTGAGCCTACGAAGCAATCCATATAGTCTTGATGTATCTATACTAATTCTCA
>NZ_MWZE01000003.1 GCF_002259525.1 Rickettsia endosymbiont of Culicoides newsteadi
ATAGTGACAATAATAATTTCATGGGAATTATATCTCTAAATTGCTAAATTTTTGTCTAGACAAAGGAGACCACCATATAAATTGTTTTTTCCAATTACTAATTGTCTTTGAGTTTATCTCATATTTTGATGCTATCACTGATAATGGACTCTCTTCTTTCAGCACTTCTAATACTATCCTAGTTTTTTCTTCAGCACTAAAAACTCTTGCTTTTTCTTTTGTCATTTTTTCTCCTAATTTTTTCTTATTATTTTATCTTAATTAGGAAACTTTTAACTCTATTTTTTTGTCCATTTTCTTCAGTCCATTATAATTGAACGGTTGTTTAAACATCTCAAAAGCGGTGGCTTTGATATTGAAAAAAGTCACATAACAAACCCAGATAGATTCGTGAAATTAGTTACAGTTTGCGCTATTGCATCGGCTTTAATAATAAAAAATGGGCTAATACAAAACGAGATAAAACCCATAAGAATTAGAACTCAGAAAACTTATCCAAAACAATTAGTGTCATTTTTTACATACGGATTGGATCATTTAAGGAACTGCTTGAAACAGGCAAGTAACAAGGCAAAAGCGGTATTAAAAAGAATTTTGGAGTATGACTCAATTACCGATTTTGATCCCTACTTCCCTACATTGTTACAAAAATTGTAGGGTACTATGGTGGCAACCTCCTAGCTAACTATACAAGTATAGCAGATTTTTATGCTCCACTAATAGCTGTTTTCATTATTTTTATGATATTGGTTATTTTTTTTATTTGTTGGGAAAGTGAGAATTTAGAGCAACCCGAATAGCATTTAGCCATAATAAACTGTCGTCATTGCGAGAAAGACCGTAGATCGATGAAGCAATGCATAAATTGTTATCCCTGCTCGACTTAGCGTCACCCCTGCGAAAGCAGGGGGCTAGATTCCCGCCTACGCGGGAATGACAAGGAGTCAGGAATATATCCCGCACCAAAGCAGGGATGACACAAAACAGGATTGCTTCACCGGCTTACGCTTTCTCAGCAATTGACTATAATGCTATTCTGGTTAGCTATAGACTATAAGTCAGTAGCACCAACTAATGATTTAAAATTTAAACCATTAGTTGGTGCCATCCGGCTTTAGGTAGCTTTAGAGAGTGATATAGTTGTTTTTTTATTAGAGTGATCTACATATCACCAAGAAGTGGAAGGTCAAATTCTTTAATCATATTGTCGTGATTCTTTTCTAAAGCAACGTAATCATTAGCTGGTATAGCTGTCTCAGCGTTGTAATATTTTTCCCAGCCAGTATACTGAAATGTTTTCAACGTATGTAGTTTTTCTATAATTTTTGGTAGTATTTCTCGGTGGGAAGGGTAGGCTTTCAGAAGACTTAGTGCCGTGGTTTGCTTTTCTGTATTTTCTTTACTCATTCCATACTCTTTAAGTTGAGCAATAGTTTCTTCATCATGGTTAAGCTTGTATTTCTTAGATAAGTATTTATACGTGCTGAAGTTGTTTCGATCTTTCGATGCCATAGATAAGCATTGTAACCCTTCAAGATCACTAACTTGTTTATATACTGCACCATGATTTTTAAGAGAGTTCTCAGCCTCTTGACTAACTCCATTCATGTTTTTTAAAGAAAAATAAACTCTAGCTTTAGATAGGCAAAAATGAGCTCTGCCTAGATTGTCCAAAATATATGTGTGTTTTTCACCAATGTTAAAGGCTTCTATAGCAAGATCTGGATGATCTTTTTTTAAAAAATTTCCCAATTCCTTTAAAGCTTCACAAGTTTTTTGACAATGTTCATTGTTTAAAATAGAAGATAATTTTTTATAAGATTCAATAGCATTTGCATATTGCTCTTTTTCCTTGTATGTATTAGCTAATAAATGCAAAGCTTCACGATTATCAGTAAGCTCATACAGCTTGCTATTCAGAGTCTTATTAAGAGCAATAGCCTTGCTACAAGCTTCTTTTGCTACTGATGGATCAGAAGATAGTAAGCTAGAAGCTAAATGGAACAGCAATACAGGGTTGACAATGATGTAAAGTACATCAGCTAGATCATCTTCTGTTTGAATAAGCCTAGCACAAAGTGCTTTCATTTCAAGTACTTTATTTTCTTGAGTAAAATTGCTCTTAAGTACTACCGTATGCATTCTGTCTAAAATCCCTTTTGTTTCTTCTGAAACTTGAATAAGAGTTAAGTCAGGGTAAATGTTAGTATATGGAGGTGGGGGTGGGGCACTGGCTTGAGCCTTTTGAGCTTCTTGAGCCTTTTGAGCTTCTTGAGCTTTTTGAGCCTCTAGAGCCTTTTGAGCCTCTTGATTAGTTATAAGAGATGAAGCTTGACCTTGTAGAATCCTTATTTGCTCTTGCAGCTCTTTTAATCTAGCTTCTGCTGTAGCTTGTATCTGGGCGTTTTTTTGGGCTTGGTCAGCTGCGTATTTTTTATTAAGTAGATCGATTTGTTTTAGGCGTTCAGCTTCAGTTTGATCTTGTGCCGTAATTGTTTGAGCCTTAGCATCAATAGTAACGGCTTTTTCTTGAAGTACTATACTTTGCTGCAGAAGTTTTTTAGCATCTTGTTGTAATTTTTGCACTTCCTTGTTTACTACAGGCTCATCTACAGGCACAGCTGCTTTTTCAGTAGGTGTGTCGTACTTTGCTGCCAATTCACTAGCTATTGTTGCATTTTTAATAGCTTCTGCTGCATTTTTGGAATCATTAATTTTGGTAAATTTGTCTGCAGCTTCTTTAAACTTTTCTGATAATTTTGTAAATGCCTTGTACACCCCATTCTTTTCTTCAGGGAGAGCGGATTTTAGTTTTTTCTCATACTTATTAAGGGCGTCTTTGTATAGCTTTGCTTTTTCTGTTAGATTATTCAAAGACTCACCTTTTTTTATACAAGTGTTAATGTATATCTCCAATATTGTAGTACAGGAGGAATAATTTGTTAAATATTCTATCTCCTTAAGAGCATTATCATATTCATTCTTACTAGTGAAAGCTGTCACTTTTTCTTTGACATTTTCTAACAAACCTTTGTATAGTATATTAATATTATTTTCTGTTGCTCCTTTATTTTCTGATGTATCTTTAGGTTTAGGTGGAAGTTGAGATAATATCTGTTCTATTCCTACTATAAACTCATCTGTGCTATGGCTGTTGTTTATCCGCATATTTAATAAGTATGTATCTGGTTTCTCACCTGCCCGAGTAGCAATAATAGCTAGAGATTTGTTTAACTGAAACGACCAATCATTTGACTTTAGCTGCAAATTTTGCATATCTGTAAGTTCTTTTTGGGACTCTGCATTTGCAAGTTTACTTGACTTTTTTGCTAACTCTTTTATCTCTTTAGCTAAATCTTTATCAAACTGGCTTATCTTGGAAGTTAACTTAGCACCTTCCTCGTTAAGTGCCTTAAACCGATCTTTACTGAGTTCTTGGTCAATTTCTTTAATATTGTCATAGCCTTTGAAAGATTCCAACCTTGATTTAATTAAATTTGCAGATACATCAAGATCTTTAGATTTTGTTGAAAATAGTGATAATAGTGGCATAATATCCTCTCATATATTCATTATAATTATTATTTAGTAACAGATTTTTGCATAACTTTACTAATTTGTAAGGTAATTTTGTTGTCAAAATTAAGCAGAAAATCGTACTAAATATTTTATTAGTGGAAGTTCTTTGCTTAATTTTTCTTTCCAAATTTCTCTTTCAATAAAGCTATACAAGGAACCTATTATTTAAATTAAGACAGATTTGTAAGGAATAATCAAGTAATATTAAACACTTTTTCTTAAAATATAGACAATAATTAGTAACCTTTCTGTAATTTATGATATTTTTACAAGCTCTAGAATTCTTCAACTATAGTCAATTTAGGAGAATTGGAGGCTAGGAGCTATGGAGTAACGCCTATAAGTAATAGGCAAGCATTAAGCGACAACGTCACCAATTTCTTATCAATTGACTATAAAATTTCTTAATATTTCTATATTGTACATCAAAATTTTTTTTCACTAAGTAAAAAAGTAATTAATTTTCAATATTTTTGTGAATTGCTTAATTGTTCTTTAGAAAATAAAAAATTATAAAAAACTACAATTTTTATTGAAAATATGATAAACACTTATGTGCAGTTAATCCGATTAGCATTGTACCAAATTTACATACGCCATTGCGAGCAAACATACGTGAGCGTGGCAATCCATGTAGCTTGTTATATGGATTGCATCAATGCTGTTAAAGTAGCTCCTCGCAATGACAATTATAGGTGTACATGTACATACGTCATTGCGAGGAAGCGTAGCTGACAAAGCAATCCACATGACAAGTTGCATGGATTGCCGCGCTCACATATGTTCGCTCGCAATGACGGCTAATGATGTTAGGTAAAAGTTATATATTTAGTAAACTTAAAGAGATTTTAAATGGCTTATATTATTGGTAATACAGGTAAATGGCAATATGTGATAGGCGTCGAGATACATGCCCAAATTTCTTCAAAATCCAAACTTTTCTCTGGTAGTTCTAACGAATTTGCCGCTCCTCCTAATTCACAAGTATCTTTGATTGATGCAGCAATGCCTGGAATGTTACCAATGTTAAATGAATATTGTGTTCATCAGGCAATTAAAACTGGTCTTGGACTTAATGCGAAAATTAATCTTAATTCAAGATTTGATCGTAAAAATTACTTTTATCCTGATCTACCGCAGGGTTATCAAATTTCCCAATTTTATCATCCAATTGTCCAAGAGGGCTATTTGGATATAGTAACTGAACAGAGAACAACCAAAAGAATTAGAATTAATCGTTTGCATTTAGAACAAGATGCTGGTAAGTCCATTCATGATCAATCAGCTCATTATAGCTTCATTGATTTAAACCGTTCTGGTGTAGGATTAATGGAGATTGTTACTGAGCCAGACCTTGATTCGCCGGAAGATGCAGCAGAATTTGTTCGTAAACTCAGGACTTTGTTGAGATATATAGGAAGTTGTGATGGTGATATGGAAAAAGGCTCATTACGTTGTGATGCTAATATTTCGGTTAGGCTTCCTGGGGCTCCACTTGGCACAAGGTGTGAGATCAAGAATATCAATTCGATTCGTAATATCATGCGAGCAATAGAGTTTGAAGCAAATAGGCAAGTAAATTTAATTGAAGATGGGCAGACAATAATACAGGAAACTAGATTATTTGATGGAGATACTGGGGAGACTAGAACGATGCGTCTAAAAGAAGAAGCTCATGATTATCGATATTTCCCTGACCCAGATTTATTGCCAATAGTTATATCTGAGGAGCTAATAGAACAATTAGCTCAAGAGCTACCAGAATTACCGGATGCAAAAATTCAAAGATATATGACAGAGTATAGTTTAAATGCTTATGATGCTGAAGTTTTGGTAATTGATGAACAGGTGGCAGGTTATTTTGAAGCAGCAGTTAGCTTATGTAATCCAAAGATACTTGCTAATTGGATTATTAGTGAGTTATTTGGTCAGCTTAATAAAAATTCCATTAGCTTAAGTGACTGTAAAATTACCCCAAAAATGCTTGCTCAAATGGTGAAGCTAATAGAAGATGGGGTGATTTCCGGCAAAATTGCCAAAGTAGTTTTTGAAACTATGTTTGAAACTGGACAAGAACCGGAAAAAATTATTGAAGAAAAAGACTTAGTGCAAATGTCAGATAGTGGTATACTAACTGCTATAATTGACGGAATATTGTTGGAAAACCCTGACTCTGTTGATTCTTATAGAAGTGGTAAAGATAAATTATTTGGTTTTTTCGTTGGACAGGTAATGAAAAAAACTGAAGGAAAGGCAAATCCTAACCTAGTGAATGTTTTATTAAAGGAGAAATTGCAATAATTAAAATATTAGGTATTGAATCAAGTTGTGATGATACTGGCGTAGCAATAGTTACCTCAGATAAAGAGATTTTATCAAATATTGTTATTTCCCAATACCAAGAGCATAAGGCTTTTCAAGGGGTGGTACCGGAAATCGCTGCTAGGTCACATTTGCAAAATTTAGAAAAAGCAGTTAGGTATGTTTTAGATGAAACTCATCTTGAACTATCTAATATAGATGGAATCGCCGCTACTTCCGGTCCTGGCTTAATAGGTGGAGTAATAGTTGGCTCAATGTTTGGCAGAATAGTTGCTAGCGTCTTAAAAAAGCCGTTTATTGCAGTTAACCATTTAGAGGGGCATTTACTTACTGCTAGATTAACCAATAAGGCGGAATACCCATATTTATTTCTATTAGTTTCAGGTGGGCATTGCCAATTTGTTGCAGTCCAAGCATTGGGTAAATATAAAATTTTAGGACGGACTATCGATGATTCGGTAGGGGAGTGCTTTGATAAAGTAGCTAAAATGCTAAATTTGCCTTTTCCTGGAGGCGTAGAAATTGAGAAAAGAGCAAAATTTGGCAATCCATCTAAGTATGTTTTACCAAAACCCATTATTCATCAAGCTGGCTGTGACATGTCGTTTTCAGGTTTAAAGACGGCAGTACGCATATTAATATCTAAATTACAGCCTATAGGTGAACAAGAAATTAATGATATAGCCGCCAGTTTTCAATATGTAGTTGGAGAAATCTTGTCAGTAAAAATGCTTAATAGCTTTAAAATGTATGAGGAATTTATCAGTAAGTCGGCATTACCACAAAAAACCTGCGTACTTGCTGGTGGAGTTGCCGCTAATGGTTATTTGAAAACTATACTTAAGCATCAAGCAGAAAAACAAGGATATGTACTTTTAGCACCACCAGCACATTTATGCACCGATAATGCGGCTATGATTGCTTATGCTGGGCTAGAACGGCTGCAAAATAATCTTACTAACTCACTCGATTTCTGCCCTAGAGCAAAATGGAGCTTAGAGGATTTATAGCTAACCTGATTAGTGTTAAGCCAAATTCAGAGAGCATTGCGAGGAGTCGCTTTAGTGGCATTGAGGCAATGCTGTTTTGTGTCATCCCTGCGAAGGTTATCATCCCACAACTGTTGAAAGTTAGAAGAGGAAGAGGTTTTAGACCGAATAGTTTAAAAGTCGTATGTGGTCAACGTCTATTAGCGAGAAAGACCGCAGGTCGACGAAGCAATCCATAAAAGTAACCAAAGATGGATTGCCACGACCACTACGTGGTCTCGCAATGACAGAAAACCTATCTAAAACCCGCTTTACCTTCTAACTTTCAACAGTTGTGGTTATCATCCCCACGTCTAATTTATCATTCCCGATTCGGTGCGGAATCTGTAATATCTCAGGGTATTTTTAGATACCTGCTTTCGCAGGGATGACACTAAGTCGAGCAGGGGTAACACAACAATGGATTGTTGCGTTACTAGTAAAGTAGCTCCCTGCAATGACTTTATCTGTTATTGCGAGACCACATAGTGGTTGTGGCAATTCATTATTTTTGGATTGCATCAATGTCACTAAAGTGGCTCCTCGCTAATAGACGCTTGGTGATTGTATAATACTATCACGAAAACTTATAATCCCGAATTGTATAATTTATAATTGCTATTTATCTAAATAATTTCTTCTTTATTTTAAAAAATTGTGTTATCATTATTTTACTTACTAGCTTTTTTATAAGTGACTTAATAATTAGTTTTGCTTAGTTATTTCCTACAACCTCTTAGGTTCGTAACAACTTTTTTACTATCAATGTAACAGTACCCAACAGGGTAGCTATAATTATTAAAGAGTATTTTATGATAAAAAAAATTTTTATGTTCTTTTCTGATTCTTATAATCGCTTTTACTCTTTCTAGTTGCGGTCGAAATCTTGCAGCGAATACATATACTAGTGACTCAACGTTAAATATTGTGTTAGAAGGAAAGCTTCTTGCCAAAAGAGATGTAAAAATTACGGAGAATGAAAAACTCGGCGATAATACAACTGGTGCTTTGGCTGGCTCTGTTGCTGGTGGGGCGGTTGCTGCTAGTGGAAGTAACAACTTAGCTCTAATTGTTGGTGGTGCTATTGTTGGAGGTGTTACTGGTGCAGCAATGCAAGCTGCTTTGGGAACATCAAACGGTATAGAATATATCGTACAAGTTGATAGATCAAATTTGAAGGATGATTATTACGAAGGTAGCAGACTTTTAAGAAATGCTATAGCAGCTGTGCGTGCAACAGGTGTTATCACCATTGTACAGGCTAAAGAAGATAAAGACAATCCTGTAATAAATGAAGGACAAAATGTTTTAGTTATTCTTTCTGAGAAGAGAACTAGACTCATTCCAGCTAAATATTAAAATTAATAATAATAGATTATTACAATGGTCAGAATTTTCTTTATAATTTTATTACTTATTTCTACATCAGCTTGTACTAAAACTACTTTTATTAGATCCGCGCCTGATTATTCACAATCGCTAGTTAAATCCAAAATCGCATTACTTTTGCCATCAAAAGTTGAAATAAATCAAGTTGATGCTTTTAACAAAAAAACCAGAGTTTATGAGTACGAAGATAGACTTGAAGAGAATATTATCGATGTATTCATAGCCAAAATGCAGGATAAAGGGTATAATATTAAACTTTTCTCTAGAACAGAAATTGGCACTAACAAATTATCCAAGGACGTTGTTGATGTTAAAGATAATTTTGATGAAATTCTGGGGATACTCTATGCTGGTGGAGCTTGGAAAGAAGATGTGGCATATTCTATCGATCAAAAAATTCCTTCTGCAATTGAACTTGGTAAAAGGACAGGTGCTGATTTGTTAGTTGTAATGAATTTCTATGGTGAAAGCAAAACATCTGGTGCTGTGACTAAGGATTTTTGTACAGAGATTTTGAAGGGAGTTCTCACTGGTAGAATTGATTCAAGTGATCCATCAGAATTTTCAATAGTTAGATTAGCGATTCTTGATTCATTAACTGGTAGAGTACTATGGACAAATTCAGTATCTCTTTCTAAAGATATGATTGACACCACTATTGAAAATTTCTCTGATAATAACAAAGTGGATAGGAAAAATCTTTCTATATTGTTTAATTCAGCACTTGCAGATCTTCCGGATGCAACATAGAGCAATTAATTAGTTATTTCCGACTCCTAGCTTATAGTACCCTACAATTTTTTATTTATTTTCTTATGATGAGTAAAAAAGCTGACTGCTAAGCGTCATGGCTTAGAGCTACTTTAGTAGCAACAAAGCAATCCATAAGAATTAGTATAGATATAGTCAATTCAGGGGAATTTGGAGCTAGTATTACAGTTGTAGTTTAGATGTGAGCATTCACGATTTTTTTGCTATTTTTTTGTGATGAATAAAAAAACCTGATCACCAAACGTCATTGCGAGGAGATCGTAAGGTCAACGAAGCAATCCATTTCTAATCACTTTCCTGGATTGCTTCGTCGGTCTAGCAACCACAACTGTTGAAAGTTAGAAGGTAAAGCGGGTTTTAGATAGGTTTTCTGTCATTGCGAGACCACGCAAGTAGGTCGTGGCAATCCATCTTTGGTTACTTTTGTGGATTGCTTCGTCGACCGAAGGTCTTTCTCGCTAATAGACGTTGACCACATACGACTTTTAAACTATCCGGTCTAAAACCGCTTCCTCTTCTAACTTTCAACAGTTGTGGTCTAGTAACCTCCTCGCAATGACATCTTATACTTTAACCTTTTTTCCGTGAACACTCACATTCAATCTACAACTGTAGTACTAGAAGCGATGCCTATAAGGAATAGGCAAGCGACTTTTCTTTTTTCCAATATAATTTCATTCCTTCATGCGTTGCTTCAAAGCCAAGTTTTTCATAGAATTGCTTAGCTCTTGGACGTTTTTTATTAGTTGTCAGCTGAACAATAGACACCCCTTTTGATTTACCATACTTCATGGCACTATTCATCATCCATTCGCCTAAATGTTGACCTCTATAGTCTTTTGCAATGCGAACAGCTTCAATTTGCATTCTTGTTGAACCTATGAAAGTTAGTGATGGCATAATGGTCAAATGGCAAGTGCCAACGATTTCTTTATCCATTTCCATTATCATCAAATATTGATTTGGATCGTTATCTATCCTGTGGAATGCATCAATATAAGCTTGATCCAATTTTTCTGAAAATTGTTCTCTTGTTTGCCCAAGTTCATCTTCTGAAAGAAGTTTAATAATTACTGTTAAGTCAGCAATTCTTGCTTTGCGATGGGTAAGGTTTGAGTAGATCTGTTGCATAACCTAATCTAATTGGTAATTTTGTTGTCAAAACTCGTCTCCGTTCCTCACGTACATCTAGTACGCTGCGGTACTCGACTTCGTTTTTCCTAAAAATTCCTCAATTATCTTTAGGTTATGCAACAGATCTATTTTCCTAATCAGTTCGATTAATCTCAGCTTGCTTCAATAATTTATTAACTTTATCAGCATTATCAAATCCGTGATCATAATGAAAACGAATTTCCGGTGAATATTTTAAATTAATTTTAGCAGTTATAAAATTTCTTATAGCATATTTCGAATTATTTAAAGATTCAGTAAGTTGTATTTTATTAAAAACCGTATTGAACGGTAAAAAGTAACAATCTGCTACTTTTAAATCAGCCGTAACTAAGACTTTGGTAATAGTTACTGGACAATTAATCAACCGTTCATCTAACATTTTACCACGTCTTAGTACTTCCACTAATGCTGCATTTATTAATGATGCAACTTTTTTTTGTCTTGAAGATTTTTCTCTATCAGAAACTTTTTGCATTTACAATAATTGTTTTTTTTTCTTCAATAATTTCAAAAACTTCTACAATATCAAATTGTTCGATATTCTCATAATTTTCAAAAGCGATACCACATTCAAAGCCCTCATGAACTTCTTTGACATCATCTTTAAAACGTTTGAGAGTTTTAATTTTTCCCTCGTGAATAACGATATTGTCTCGTAATAAGCGAGCTCTAGCACCTCTTTTAATAGTGCCTTTAGTAACATAACTTCCAGCAATTTTTCCAACTTTCGAGACAGTGAATATTTGCCTGATCTCGACTGTACCAATATATTGCTCACGAATAATTGGTGAAAGCATACCGCTGAGTATTGATTTAACATCGTCTAGTAAATTATAAATAAGAGAGTAGTATCTAATATCCACTTTTTCTTTTTCAGCCATAGCAAAAGCGTTATTATTAGCTCTAACATTAAAGCCAATAATAATAGCATTTGATGCTTTAGCTAAGGTAACATCTGACTCCAATATTCCACCTACTGCATGATGTAAAATTCTTACACGAACTTCATCATTTGGTAGCTTTAATAGGCTAGTAACAATTGCTTCAATCGAACCTTGTACATCACCTTTAACAATTATTGGTAACTCTTTTATCATACCAGCACTGCCAGAAGCTTTTAGGAACAATTCTTCTAAGCTTGATCTTTGAGTAACAGAAATTTTCTTTTCTTTTGCCAATCGTTCACGATATTCTATAATATCCCGAGCCTGTTTTTCATTCTGTACTACATTAAACTGATCTCCTGCACGCGGAGCTTCATTTAAACCATAAATCTCTACTGGTAAACTTGGTTCTGCTTCGGTAATATCCACTCCCTTATCATTATTCATTCTCTTAATTTTACCGTATTTTGTTCCGGCAACTACTATATCTCCATTTCTTAGAGTACCACGTTGTACCAATATAGTAGCCACAGCTCCTTTACCTTTATCAACTTTTGCTTCTATAACTACACCAGCAGTGAGTCCGCTAAAGTTAGCCTTAAGATCCTGCATTTCTGCCACTAATAATATAGCATCTTCTAACTTATCTAAATTAGTTTTCTTCAAAGCGGAAACCGGTACAATTATAATATCGCCACCTAATTCTTCACTAACTAAATCGTACATTAACAGATCATTTTTAATTCGGTCAAGATTAATATCCGGCTTATCGATCTTATTTATTGCAACAATTATCGGGACATTTGCTGCCTTAGCATGATTAATTGCTTCAATCGTTTGCGGCTTGATTCCATCATCTGCTGCAACTACTATAACTACTATATCAGTTACCTTAGCACCTCTAGTCCTCATCTCTGAAAACGCTTCATGCCCTGGAGTATCAATGAAAGTAATAGCCCTACCATCAGGCAATGTTATCCGATAAGCACCAATATGTTGGGTGATGCCACCTGCCTCTTGACTTGCCAAATCAGTTGATTTTAAAGCGTCAAGTAACGAAGTTTTACCGTGATCGACATGTCCCATAATCGTTACAATAGGAGCTCTATGCTTTAAATCTTCTTCTTTATCAGCTTCACTAATCAATATATTCTCAACATCGGATTCTTGTACCCTTTTTACTGTATGCCCTAAGGTCGTAGCAATAAGTTCAGCTGTATCTGTATCGATTGTTTGGCTTGTCGTAGCAATGATGCCAAGCTTCATCAATTCTTTTATAACATCGGTTGCCCGCTCAGACATTCTATTGGCTAGATCTCCGACAGAAATGGCTTCAGGAATGATAACTTCTCTATACACTTTGTCGGGTGTTTGTTGATAAGCTTTACGTTTTTCTTTTTCCCTTGCTCTTCTTATTGAGGCAAGGCTTCTAGTCTTACCGGCATTATCACTTCCGTCTGCATCAAGCATATTGAAAATATCTGCCTTTTTTAATTTTTTAGGCTCCTCAATTTTAACCTTTGGTACTACTATTTTATTATCGCCAGCTTTATCTGTTGAAGAAATATCTTCAAGTGCAACACCAAAATGGCTCTGAGAACCAATCACTGGTGATCTAACAAATGGCTTAGATGGGTTTTTATCTTGTACAGATGGAGTTGCTAACGTAGGAAGTACCTCAGAATCCTTTTCAATATTTTGTGACTCATTTTGCGGAGTTTGGGAATGAATATTTTCTGGCTGGATATTTTCTATAGTATCTTCTAAATCGTCTTGTGACTTAGATTGATTGATACTTGCCAGTTTACTAAGAGTACTAATCTTAGTATCAATAATCTTAGATTTTGCATCTTCTGCTGCTTTTTTTAAAATAGTTAGCCGTCTATTAAATTCCTCCCCAGCAGCAGATTCTCCACTCTGAGCAGTAGAACTATTAGACCAAAGTTTGTTAAAAGATAAAGCACCAGTTGCAGTGCTACTCTTCCTGACTTCTACAATGGTTTTTGCAGAACTAACAAAGCCCCTAGTAACATTAGTAGGTTGAGAGGGCTTGTTAAGTGAGAGTTTTGAACCACCAAGTGTTAATTTCTTTGGTTTAGGTTCTTGGTCATACGTCATAAATATTAAACCTTTAAATAGCAATTATATATGCTAAAGTTTTGTAAATAGTTTTGCTATCTGAATAATCATCAGATATAGCCAATTGATGAGAAGTTGGTGGCGTCGTCGCTCAATGCTTGCCTATTACTTATAGGCGTCGCTCCATCGCTCCTGCTACCCAATTCCCCTGAATTGACTATATACCTTAATTCTGAATTAGCTAATCTTGTTGCTAATGCTTTACTGGTAGTATTTTAATTATATCAATAAAATCCTTAACACTAATACTTAATATTAAATTATTTGCAAAATTATTCATAATATAGTCAATTGAGGAGAAGTTGGTGACGTCGTCGCTCAATGCTCGCCTATTACTTATAGGCGTCGCTCCATCTTTCCTAGCCCCAAATTCTCCTGAATTAACTATAGCAAAAATGTGTCGTTCTTACTTCGTACAGAACCTTATATCCGCCTACGCGGGAATGACAATTTATGGATTGCTTCGTCGACCTATGGTCTCCTCGCAATGGCGACTAAAGCTTACGCACTTCTCACAATTACATCTTTTGGGTAAAAGCACCTCTGTCATTGCGAGCCACCGTAGGTGGCGTGGCAATCCATTTCTAATCACTTTTCTGGATTACTTTGTCGACCTAAGATATTCTCGCAATAACGGTTTCTCAATTAGACCTCTTGCATAACCTAATCTAATTGGTAATTTTGTTGTCAAAACTCGTCTCCGTTCCTCACGTACATCTTAGTACGCTGTGGTACTCGACTTCGTTTTTCCTAAAAATTCCTCAATTATCTTTAGGTTATGCAAGAGGTCTATTATTGTTTTCTTAAATTGACGCTTATGCGGTCTTACTCGCAATAACGCTGTTGGATATAATTTCCAAACTTCAAACA
This sequence comes from Rickettsia endosymbiont of Culicoides newsteadi, assembly GCF_002259525.1. GTDB lineage: Bacteria > Pseudomonadota > Alphaproteobacteria > Rickettsiales > Rickettsiaceae > Tisiphia. The sequence goes on from NZ_MWZE01000003.1 coordinate 14,159, forward strand.
ACTTGCTCATTATCAGCAATACGAGCCGTACGAATTAGTAATTCGATATCGTTATCTGCCATATTAGAATTAGGAACTAATGATTTAAACTCATTAACTGTTAATTCTCCCAAATCTTCTATAGTTTTTATACCATATTCAGCTAATTTTAATATAAATTCCGGTTGTAAATCCAATATATCAATTAATTCTTGTTCAACACCTAGATTCTCAAGCTTAATAATAATTTTTTCATTCTTAGCGTTTACATAATTTATTGATCGTTCAATGATCTCAGCTGCTAATTCTTCTTCAAATCCTTCAATATTCATTAAAGTTTCAATTTTACTAGAAGCTAACTGTTCTAAAGAAGTAAAACCTTGAGCAGATAATAGTTGGGCTATAACTTCTTCAACATCCAATGATTCCATAAATAACTCGGTAGCAGAACGAAACTCATCACTTCTTCGTTTAGATTCTTGATCTTCGGTCATTATATTAATATTCCAGCCAGTAAGCTTAGATGCTAGACGAACATTTTGACCTCTTCTACCGATTGCCAGACTCAAATTATCTTGAGATACGACTACGTCAACCATATTCTTATCTTCATCGATGACGATTTTTGCAATTTCTGCAGGAGCCAGTGCATTCATAATAAATTGGGCAATATTCTTGCTCCATAATATTATATCTACCTTTTCACCATTAAGCTCATTAGTAATAGCCCTAATCCTATTACCTTTAATTCCTACACATGAACCTATAGGATCAATGCTGGAGTCAGGAGCGAAGACTACAACTTTTGCCTTTGACCCAGGATCACGGGCTATAGCTCGCAACTCAATTACATTATCATAAATCTCTGGAATCTCTAATTCAAGTAATTTTATTAGCATTTGGTCATCGCTTCTAGATAGAAAAATTAGCGGACCTTTAGACACTAATCTTACATCTTGTACATAAGCTTTAATACGGTCATTAACCTTAAAATTTTCTCCTCTAATTAGCTGATCCTTTTTAATTATTGCCTCAGCACGACCAAGGTCAACTATAATATTATTAAACTCTATTCTCTTAACAATGCCGTTTAAAATCTCACCTTTCTTATCTTTGAAATCTTCATATTGTTTTTCTCTTTCCGTTTCACTAACACGTTGTATTATTATCTGCTTAGCTGTTTGAGCTGCAACACGTCCAAGATCAATAGGTGGTAAGAGTTCATAAATCTCATCGCCAATTTTAGAATCATCTTTCTTTTCGATAGCATCATTTAAAGAAATTTGAGTAAAATGATCCTCTACATTATCTACTACATTCAGGACTCTAAAAAGACTAATATTACCATTCTTTCGGTTAATTTCAGCTTTTATATTATGTTCATTGCCATATTTTTTACGTCCTGCAGCCTGTACAGCCTGTTCCATTGCCGAAAGTAAAGCTTCTTTAGGAAGGTTCTTTTCTCTAGCTACAGATTCTATAATCTGTAAAATTTCTATGTTACCAATATTGACCATAATGTCACTGCCTTTTAAGATTTTTTATTCATTAAATTTTTGAACATTTCATCTGTTAATACCAAAGAAGCCTTTTTTATCATATCAAATGAAAATACTATATCTTTACCGTTACTATTCAGATAAACTTTATTATTTTCAGCTTTAATTATCTTTCCCTGATATCGAGTTTGACCATTTAGTAATTCTTTTAATTTTATGGTAGCTTCTCTACCGATAAATCTAGTATAATCTTCAAATTTTATTAATGGGCGTTCGATACCTGCTGAACAAATTTCTAAAAAATATTTATCACTAATTATATCTTCAACATCTAAGAGTGCCGAGATATTTCTACTAACATTACGACAATCTATTATATTTACCTTATTGCCATCTAATCTATCTATTAATACTTCAAGTACTTTATGGCTTGAACCCTTTAAAGTTACTTTTACTAAATCAAAACCAAGGTCTTTTAAGTTATCCTGGATAGCATTAATAATTTGTTGCTCTATAGTTTTCATTACAAAATAAAAATATTTAAAGGCGTTAATAAAAAAGGTGGGTTAACCCCACCTTTGCTCTTCACAACAATCAACTTATTCATATAAATACAATATTTTTGTGATATTAGCAACAATTAAAAACTCACCTTACGTATGGCATTTAAAAGTCATATAGAAAATAGCTTAGCGTCATTGCGAGAAGCTACTTTAAGTAGCGACGAAGCAATCTAAAAAAACTGTTAAATGGATTGCTTCGGAGGTTTACACCATAACTGTTGAAAGTTAGAAGAGGAAGCGGTTTTTAGATAGGTTTTCTGTCATTGCGAGACCACGTAGTGGTCGTGGCAATCCATCTTTGGTTACTTTTATGGATTGCTTCGTCGACCTACGGTCTTTCTCGCAATGACGTTGACCACATACGACTTTTAAACTATCCGGTCTAAAACCTGCTTTACCTTCTAACTTTCAACAGTTGTAAGGTTTACACCTCCTCGCAATGACAGCACGATGGATGCTTATTCGGCATTAATTCAGGTTAATTGACTATATGCGTAAAGTGAGTTAAAAATTATCATTAGACCTCTTGCATAACCTAAAGATAATTGAGGAATTTTTAGGAAAAACGAAGTCGAGTACCGCAACGTACTAAGATGTACGTGAGGAACGGAGACGAGTTTTGACAACAAAATTACCAATTAGATTAGGTTATGCAAGAGGTCTAATGATAATGGTAATTTTGCCATGATAAGCTAGTATATTTAGGTAGCGATTGCAATTATTTGCAAGTTATTAGTTACATAAGGATTTATCTTATGCTATAATTCAATAATAAGAAAATAGGTCTGTACTTTAAGTATAACGACAAATGCAAATATAGAATTGAAATTTAGGTGTTACAATGAAGAAATTAATAATGTTACTGTGTTTTTCTTGTTTTTCAAGCATAGCATTTGCTAGTGGTTGCACTACTCCAGCTGATGCTGCTGCTTCAGATACGGAAATAAAATTAGAAGGTTTTTTTGGTTTCCAATCTGGTTATAGAAATCAAGGAAAATTGTCAGGAACAAGTAAAAATATTACTGATAATAGGAAAAATCTTGCATTTTATACGGAAGCTGCTTTTATGGCTACTGCCAAACAAGAATTGAATGATGTGACAGTTGGAGCCAAAATAGTTTTACTAACAACCACTAAACCAAAACTTTCTGCAGCTTATAATGGTTCTCATATTTTCTTAGAAACAGACTATGGTAAAGTAGAGTTAGGGACTCCTCATGATGCTAGTTCTAACATGGGTGTTGGTCCAGGTTCAATTGTGGCGGGGGCTGGTGGTTGGTCTAAGTTTGCCGTATTAAATGATGGCAATATGAAGTATCAAGGTCAGCTACCAGATTTTATTACTTTTCCTGGTACTTTTCAGATAAGTTCATACTCCAATAGTTTTGATGATATAAGCAAAGGAACTGAGGCATCTAGAAAAATTTCTTACTATACCCCGGAAATGAAAGGTTTTCAATTTGGTATTTCTTATATTCCTGATTCAGCAAATACTGGTGGTAATCGTAGTCTAAAAAACTTAGACGATAAGGGTTTGAGTAAATTAGGGGTTGGGGTAACTAAAGTAGATTTACAAGGCGTAAATGGTGCCAAAGGCAATCAGATAATTGTAAATCAGAATGTCAAAGATGCGATCTCTGCTGGGATATCCTATAAATATGAAATTATAGATGATGTATCAGTACAGGTGGCTGTTACAGGAGAGTATGCTAAACCAGCCGATAAGATTATAGTGTTAGATCCAGATAGCAATGTATTATCTAGAAATAAGCTATCAAATCTAACTGCTTACAATTTAGGGGCAGTCTTTACTTATGGTAATATTTCTTGTGCAGCTTCTTATGGTAGCTTAGGTAAAAGTTTGACTTCAAAAATTTATCATAAAGTTGGTCGTAACACACAATATTATAATGGAGCAATTGCTTATGGGCAGGGTCCTATGAAAACAAGTGTTTCTTATTTTAGATCGTTGAAATATAAAAATACTGTCGATTCAGTAAGTGTTGGTACTCAATATTTAGTAACACCAGGGTTATTGCCTTATGCTGAAATATCTTATTTCCAAGCTAAAGGTCGACCAGTTTATTTTGTTGAAGCTCCTAAGAAAAAGACTAGAGGTACTGTTGCTCTTATTGGTGCAAGGCTTAAATTCTAGTTTTGTCCTTAAGATCATTAACATATACTTGCAGTAAAACTGCAAGTATATGTCACCATCCTCTTTGCTTAAGATATATATTGAATAGCTATCTGACAGTCAAAAATTAACTAACAAAATGAGACAAGGAAGATTTTTATAAAATCTTCAATCTTAAATGCTCAAATTCTACAGAAATATATCTAAAATAAGCAAATAATGTTGTGCCTAAAAATCTGTAACCCTTATAAATTAAGGCTTACAGGACTCTCTCTTAATAAAAACTGCGGAAATCGGAATGAAGCAATCCAATAAGTGTGGATTGCCGCGACCACTATGTGGTCTCGCAATGGCAGATAAAGTCATTGCGAGGAGACCGTAAGGTCGACGAAGCAATCCAGAAAAGTGATTAGAAAGGATTGCCACGCTACCTATGGTGGCTTGCTAATATAGTCAATTCAGGGGAATTGGGTAGCAGGAACGATGGAGCGACGCCTATAAATAATAGGCGAGCATTGAGCAACGACGTCACCAACTTCCCATCAATTGACTATAGACGACTTTTCTACTTTATTTCCTTAAACTAACGCTTATGTGTCTATGTGGGCATGGCAATTAGAATTTCGGGCAAAAATTAGTTGTGCTTACTATTATATTTACTATAATAAATTCTTTAGAAAGCTTTGTAGCTAATCCGAATAAGTTTTAGATATCCCATCATTGCGAGGAGGCGTGAGCCGACGAAGCAATCCAAACATTGATTAAAAATGGATTGCCACGATCACTACGTGGTCTTGCAATGACGAAGATGTTATCTAGAACATTAACGGGTTAGATTTATCTTAAAGGGCAGATATTACGTAAATTAAGGAGGGTTATGTATAGAATTAACTTTATTATTATAATCTTATCTTTCATACTTACAGGTTGTCTTCCAGCTATTTTTACTGCAGCCACTAGTTCTACTATCGCTGCTGCAAAAGATCAGTCCATTACTGAAACAATTGATGACGTAAAAATATCGGCAAAGATCAAAGCTTCTTTTATAAAAAATAGTTTCAGGGAATTATATACTAAGATTAAGGTTGAGGTAGAACAGGGTAGGGTGCTACTGACTGGAATCATAGATAAAAAAGAAGATGCATTAAAAGCTGTAGAACTTGTCTGGGATGTAACAGGAGTTAGTGAAGTTATTAATGAACTGATAATAGATAAAAAAAGTGATCATTTTGACTTAGTGCAATACACTAAAGATGCTATGATTACTAGTCAGATTAAAGCTCGGCTTTTTATTAAGCGAGATATAAAGTGGGTAAATTACACCATTATTACAGTTAATAATATAGTATATATATTTGGTATAGCAAGGTCTGAAGAAGAGCTAGAAATGGTCACTTCTATTGCTTCTCAGATTAATGGGGTGGAAAGAGTAATCTGTCACGTTAAAATGAAGGAAACTAAAAAGATTAATAATGAACATGATATAAATGAAAATGAAGTTTAGATATATTCTTTTGTTGATAGTTTGTTGTATGGGGCTTAGTTCTTGTTCTACTTCATCAAAGACTAGCGTATATAAAAAATTATCTCAGGAAGATCCTAAAAATACTCATTACAAGGGACATTATAAGATAGGCAAAAAATATACTATCAAAGGTAAAACTTATCAGCCTAAGGAAGATGTTAATTGTGATCAAATAGGTATGGCATCTTGGTATGGTTTCAAGGATAATACCCATGGGAAAAAAACAGCCAATGGTGATATCTATAATAAACATATGCTAAGTGCAGCTCATCGTAGTTTACCGCTGCCTAGTTTAGTCAAAGTTACTAACTTAAGTAATAATAAGTCCCTGATTGTGATGGTTAATGATCGTGGACCTTTTAAAAAGAACCGTATTATAGATGTTTCAGAAAAATCTGCTGAGATTTTAGGATTTAAAAAACGTGGTATAACAAAGGTTAGAGTGCAATATATGCCTAAAGATACTAAAGAATTTTTGCATAATATTGCTTTAAGACCTAAGGAAAATTGTATTGCCCAAAGAAAAGTAGCCAATCCTAAATGTAGCGTTAATTGTCATATAAAATTAGTAAATCTAAAACATAAATTGACAGTTAATCCTTGATTTACTGTCATTCCTGTGTAGGATGTCATTCCTGCTTGACTTAGTGTTACCCCTGCTTCAGTGCGGGTGCTAGATTCCGCACCGAAGCTGGAATGACAAAAAAGTTAGGATAACGTTTTTTAGGGGATGGCATAAAGTTTGTAAATAGTTGAGAATATAGAGGAGTCATAGATGATTGTTCCTGGGAAATATAAACTAAATAGTACTCAATATCTCGAATCTTATAAAAAGATATTGTTGCTTAGAAGATTTGAAGAAAAATGTGGACAATTATACGGTATGGGTCTAATAGGTGGGTTTTGTCACTTATATATTGGACAAGAAGCGATAATTACTGGTATAGATTTAGTAAAACAGGCTGGTGATAATACTATTACCAGTTATAGGGATCATGCTCATATTATTTCAGCCGGGACTGAAGCAAAATATGTGTTAGCAGAGCTAATGGGCAAGGAAACTGGTTGCTCGAAAGGCAAGGGTGGTTCAATGCATATGTTTGACGTACAAAACAAATTTTACGGTGGGCATGGCATTGTAGGAGCTCAGGTGCCGATAGGTACTGGTTTGGCTTTTGCTGAAAAATATCGAAATACTGATAATGTGTGTTTTACCTTTTTAGGAGATGGGGCAGTTAATCAGGGGCAAGTATATGAAGCTTTTAATATAGCGGCATTATGGCATTTACCGATAATTTATATTATTGAAAATAATCAATATTCAATGGGTACCTCAGTAGCCCGTTCGACCTTTATGACTGACCTTTACAAGAAAGGGGAGTCGTTTGGTATTACCGGCTTTAAAGTAAATGGTATGTCATTAGAATCGGTTTATGATTATGCTCGGCAAGCTGCAGAGTTTACAAGAAATGGTGGCGGACCAATAATATTAGAAATGGATTGTTATCGTTATCGAGGACACTCAATGTCTGATCCAGCCAAATATCGTAGTAAGGAGGAAGTTGATATCTATAAAGAACAAGACCCCTTATCGCGAGTGAAGGATATAATCCTGGATAACAAATATGCTAGTGAGCAGCAGTTGAAAGAAATTGACAAAGAGGTCAAAGATATTATTGCAGAAGCAGTTGAGTTTTCAGAAAGCTCAGCCTTACCGGATGAGAAAGAACTATATACTAATATTTATGTTGTGAATGAGTAGGAAGATGTTACAAATAACAGTACGGGAAGCTTTGCGTCAGGCAATGCAAGAAGAAATGTTGAAGGATGATAGCATCTTTATTATGGGAGAGGAAGTTGCCGAGTATCAAGGAGCATATAAGGTAACCCAAGGATTGTTAGAGCAATTCGGGGCAAAAAGAGTAATTGATACACCAATAACAGAACATGGCTTTGCTGGGGTGGCTATTGGTGCAGCTTTTTCGGGGTTGCGTCCAATTGTTGAATTTATGACATTTAATTTTGCTATGCAAGCAATGGATCAAATAGTTAATTCTGCAGCTAAGACTCATTATATGTCTGGTGGAATTATTAAATGTCCAATAGTATTTCGTGGACCAAATGGAGCAGCAAGTCGAGTTGCTGCACAACATAGTCAAAATTATACAGCTTGTTATAGTCATATTCCGGGGTTAAAAGTAGTAGCTCCCTATAGTGCAGAAGATCACAAAGGGTTGTTAATGACGGCTATTCGTGATGATGGTCCAGTGATTTTTCTAGAGAATGAAATTCTCTATGGGCATAGTTTTGAAGTTCCAGAAATAATCGAGCCTATTCCTTTTGGGCAAGCTAAGAAACTTATTGAAGGTGATGATGCTACCATAGTAACATTTTCCTTACAAGTTAAGTTGGCTTTAGATGCGGCAAATAGTTTGCAGGATAATGGCATTAACTGTGAGGTGATTGACCTTAGAACGATCAAGCCTTTGGATATAGAAACTATATTACAATCAGTCAAAAAGACTAACCGATTGGTTATTATAGAAGAAGGTTGGTTTTTTGCCGGGGTTGGGGCAACTATAGCTAGCATGGTTATGAGTCAGGCATTTGATTATCTAGATGCTCCCATAGAAATTATCTCGGGTAAGGATGTTCCTCTACCATATGCTGTTAATTTAGAGAAATTAGCCTTACCAACTATCGAAGATGTTATTAGTGCTGTGAAGAAAGTGTGTTATAGTTAAGAGGAGTAATTATAGCACCATTTGTTGCTTTTCTGGATTGCTTCGTTGGCTTCCGCCCCCTCGCAATGACGTTTGGGTTGTATATACGTCATTGCGAGACCATGTAATGGTCGAAGCAATCTATTTTTAATTATTTTCCTGGATTGCTTCGTCGGCTTATGCCTTCTTCTAATAGACAGCATGATGGGTGCTTACTCGGCTATAGATATAGCTTTTACTCGATAATCAAGTTTTTTTGTAGATTTGAATAAAATATAGGATAATGGTTGTCATCCTTACGAAGGCAGGGATCTAAAAATGCCATGAGATATTATAGATTCCAACCTACGCGGGAATGACAATTTACTTCTACTATTTATAAGCTCTGCAAAAAACTTGATTATCGAGTTTTAAGCTATATCAACTTAGAAATAGTTTTTCCACCAATAATATGGAAGTGAAAATGAAACACACTTTGTCCGGATATCACACCTTTATTGGTAATTAAACGGTAGCCATCTTGCTCTAAACCTACTAGAGATGCAATATAAGATAGTTTGGTAAAATAATCTTTAATTTCATCGCCAGAAGCTTTGAGGATAAAGTCGCTATAGTCAATATACTCTTTTTTCGGTATAACTATTACATGTACCGGAGCTACAGGATTTATATCGTTAAACGCTATTAGATTCTCATCTTCATATATTATTTCTGCTGGTAGATACTTGCCAATAATTTTTGCAAAAACATTATTTTTGTCATACATATTCATTATACTCTAATTCTTATTACCTACATTAAGTGTTTTAAAAATTTTAATTCAGCTTCTATCTGAGATTTTGCTAATATTATTTCTGTTAGTCGGTATTTTTTTTGTTTCAAATCATATTCTCTCATGTCAGCAGCAAAAAAACCAAATATTAACATAATAGCTATTCGACTGGCAAAGGTAAGATAAGTAAAACCTAAGCTTGATATAGCTACACTTATTATTAAAGTAATTATTAGTGCTAACCACATTCTGTGATATAATGCCCAAAATATATTAAAAAATGCAGCAAATAACGAAAAACCCTGTTTGATAATAATAAAATCATTATCTTTTTTTTGAGGATTAACATATATTGAATAAATATTCATAGGAGAGTCTTGTAATTATGATACTGAATGATTACTTAAACATCATAATAATAAACAAACAACTAAACATCAATAGCTAAACATCAATATTTAGAAGATTATTTATGTCAGACAACTCATTACACGGGACTACTATACTGTGCTTAAGAAAAGGCGGAGAAGTCGTGATTACCGCTGATGGTCAGGTTTCCCTTGGTAATACAATTTTAAAATCGACAGCCAAAAAATTAAGAACTATGTTCAATAATAGTATTATTGCAGGCTTTGCTGGCTCTACTGCCGATGCTTTAACTTTATTTGAAAAACTAGAATTAAAGCTAGAAAAACATTCATACCAGTTACTGAGAAGTGCAGTAGAATTGGCAAAAGAGTGGCGTAGCGATAAATATTTACGTAAACTTGAAGCAATGATGATTGTTGCAGATAAAAAAAATATATTAATTCTAACTGGTAATGGTGATGTAGTTGAACCTGACGGGGATGCTGCTGCCATTGGTTCTGGTGGATTATATGCCCTGGCAAGTGCTAGGGGATTAATGTCTTTTGATAATAACCTAACTGCAGAAGAGATTGCTTTAAAATCAATGCATATTGCAGCTGACATTTGTGTTTTCTCTAATCATAACATTATTTTAGAAAAAGTTATATGAGTACTAGTATTAAGAAAAAATCCGCGGGAACTCCTGCTAAATCTGTTAAAACTTCGGTTAAACCTGTAAGAACTCCACCTAAATCAGTGGAAATTCCTGCTAAATCTATGGGATTAACTCCTTCTAAAATCGTAGCTGAGCTTGATAGATTCATTGTTGGACAATATAAGGCCAAAAAAGCTGTGGCAATCGCTTTACGCAATCGCTGTAGGCGTAGAAATGTAGCCGAGCCACTTCGTCAAGAAATCGTTCCAAAAAATATTTTAATGATTGGACCAACTGGCGTAGGTAAGACTGAAATCGCTAGAAGGCTTGCTAAGCTTAGCGGCTCACCTTTTCTTAAAATAGAAGCCACTAAATTTACTGAAGTAGGATATGTTGGACGAGACGTTGAGTCAATAATACGAGATTTAGTGGAGATAGCTGTTAATACCCAAAAAGCTAATGCTAAAAAAGAAGTTATTGCTAATGCAACTTTAAAAACTGTAGAAAGAGTATTGGACGCTTTAGTAGGCAAATCGGCATCAGTTGAGACTAGAGAGAAATTTCGTCTTAAGCTTGAAAAAGGTGAACTCGATGATAATGAAATTGAGATCAATATAGCAGATTCAGGTAGCATATTTGGTAGTAATTTTGAAATTCCTGGTATGCCAGGAGCGGCTATGGGTGTGTTAAATGTTTCTGATATGATCAGCAAAGTCATCGGTACTAGTAAAACAAAAAACAAAAAAATGCTAGTTAAAGATGCTATGTTAACTATCTTGGCTGAAGAGTCAGATAAATTGATTGATCAAGAAAAAATTACTCAAGATGCATTAGTGCTAGTACAAAATGATGGTATAGTATTTTTGGATGAGATTGATAAAATTACTTCAAGACCTGAGGGAAAAAGCTCAGAGATTAGTAGAGAGGGAGTACAGAGGGATTTATTACCTATTATTGAGGGTACAACAGTTAATACTAAGTATGGTTCTGTAGAAACTGCTCATATATTATTTATAGCATCAGGGGCTTTTCATTTATCAAAACCATCTGATTTATTGCCCGAGTTGCAAGGAAGGCTACCTATTAGAGTGGAGTTAAACTCACTCACTAAGGAAGATATGGTGAAAATCTTGGTTGAACCAGAATCAAGTTTAATAAAACAATATTCAGCCTTAATTGGCACCGAAGGGGTAGAATTACAATTTACTGATAAGGCAATAGATAAGATTGCTACTTATGCAGCAAAAGTTAACTTAGAAATTGAAGATATTGGAGCAAGAAGATTGCATACTATTTTAGAAAATTTATTGGAGGATATAAGTTTTAATGCAAGTGACATGAAAGAAAAAAAGGTAGTTATGGAGGATCATTTTGTCGACCAGCAATTATCAAAAATTATCAAAAATCTGGATTTAGTAAAATTTATTTTGTAAATGATAGTTCATCTTGGCAGTTTAACCTTTAGTGGTATAGACATTATTGATGTCGATGTGCAAGTACAGATATCGCCAGGTATACCTAATTTTACTATAGTAGGGCTAGCGGATAAAACCATTGGTGAGTCTAAAGAAAGGGTTAGGGCAGCTCTGTCTTCCATAGGTCTTGCCCTACCTGCCAAGAAAATACTTATAAATTTAGCTCCAGCCGATTTGGTTAAAGAGGGCAGTCATTTTGACCTTGCTATTGCTTGTGCCATACTTAGCAGTATGAAAATTTTACCAGCTGGAGAAATGCAAGAATATCTAGTAATAGGGGAATTATCTCTAGATGGTTCTATATTACCTGTCAGTGGAGCTTTGCCTGCTGCTATTGGTGCTGCAGCTAGAAATAAAGGGCTAATTTGTTCAAAACAGAATGGTCAGGAAGCTGCTTGGTCTGGCAATAATAATATTTTGGTAGCAAGTAATTTAATAGAGTTAGTTAATCATTTTAAAGGTCTGCAAATATTATCATCACCAGAATTGGAAATTGACACTAGCATCATAAATTACCCTGACTTTAAAGAGATCAAAGGGCAGAAAACAGCCAAGCGAGCTTTAGAAATAGCAGCTTCAGGTAGCCATAATTTATTAATGTTTGGTCCACCTGGTACTGGGAAATCGATGCTGGCACAATGTATACCTGGCATATTACCCAAAATGCGACCCGAAGAAATATTAGAGTGCAGTACTATAGCAAGCGTTGCAGGCAAGTTAGCAAATGGCAAACTATCAAGGGTTAGACCCTTTCGTGCTCCTCACCATTCCTGCTCGATAGCAGCAATGGTCGGTGGTGGTGTGGGTAAAAGAGTAAAGCCAGGTGAGATTTCATTAGCCCATAATGGGGTATTATTTTTAGACGAATTACCAGAGTTTCCACCTAATGTTATCGAATCTCTAAGGCAACCAATTGAAACTGGGGAAATACTAATTGCTAGATCAAATTCGCATATTAAATATCCAGCTAACTTTCAGCTAATAGCCGCAATGAATCCTTGTAAATGCGGTTATTTAAGCGATCCGCATAAAGCATGTTCAAGAGCTCCAAAATGTGGTAGTGATTATCAGATGCGTATTTCCGGTCCAATCATGGATCGATTTGATCTACATATAAATGTAGGCTCTATCGATTCATATAATTATAATTTAATAGGAGATGATACAGAAGAAGGGTCTGAACAAATAGCTAATAGGGTTGAAATAGCTCGCAATATTCAACAAACTAGATATGAAGGATATAATATCAAAACAAATAATCGTTTGGATGGGCAACTGCTTATTGAATATGCACTACCAGTTGATGATGGAAAAGATTTACTTAACGAAGCAGCTACAAAATTTCGTATATCAATGCGGGCATATAATAGAATCTTACGAGTTGCAAGAACTATAGCTGACCTAGAAGGTTCTCGCAATGTCTATAAGATACATATTGCCGAAGCACTAAACTATAGAAAAATGGATAATAACCTATAGTTAACTCGAGAGGGGCAGGTGTCATCTCTGCTAGAATTAGTGTCACCCCTGCGAAGGTAGAGGTCTAGATTCCCGCCTACGCTGGTGGGTTAATTATATGTTCAAACCATATTTAGCTAGTAAAGAGGAAAGTTCAGATTTTATACTATTCATTCCTTCCAAACTATCTGATTCATATCTAGCAATAATTTTGGCTTCAGTGTTAGAGGCTCGGAGTAACCACCATGCATTAGAGTCAATTGATGAGTCAATCCTTATACCATCAATGTCATTGAAAGCGATATTTTGGCTAATTAAATCATCTTTTATTTGCTGAATAATATCAAATTTGAGATCATCTGGTACCGGGATGCTAATTTCAGGAGTGCTGTAACATTTAGGTAGCTCATCTATCATATCGTCCAAGGTTTTTTCTGATCTTGATAATAAATCAAGAAACCGTAGAGCAGCGTAAATTGCATCATCGTATCCATAATATTTATCAGCAAAAAATATGTGACCACTAGTTTCGCCGCCCAGTAATGCCTTAGTTGTTTGCATCTTGTCTTTAATAAAAGAATGACCTGTTTTCCACATTATCGGTCTTCCGCCATATGACTTAATCTGATTAAATATGGCGCTACTTGATTTAACATCCATGATAATAGTTGCTTGTGGATTTTGGTCAATTATATCTTTTGCTAATATACAAAGAATCTGGTCGCCTAAAATTATTCGTCCTTTCTTACTTATAATGGCTATACGATCGGCATCTCCATCAAATGCAATACCAATATCGCAATCTTGGGTTTTCACTACTTCTATTAGTTGTTCTAGATTTTTAGCAATAGTGGGATCTGGGTGGTGATTAGGAAAATTACCATCAATTTCCGAATTGATAACGATATTTTTGTTGGGTAACCTTAATGCTAATAGATCAGTAATATTTCCAGCCGCACCGTTAGCTGGATCCCATGCTACTTTTATTTTAGGTTCTATAGTTATTTCTTGTAATATCCTATCTATGTATTGAGTTGTGATATCCAGCTCTTTCGCTATAGATGATGCTATAAACTTATCAGGCATATTAGACCAATCAGTATGTAGAATGCTATTTAGTAAATGTTGTATTTGTTGGTCGAAAAAAGACTTGCCTTGCGATAACATCTTAAAACCATTATCATCTTTGGGATTATGTGAACCTGTGATCATTATACTAGCTTGTGGCTTAAATATCTTATCAGCAAAATATAGCATAGGAGAGGGGGCGACTCCTATTGAGATAGCCTGTCCACCAGCTGAGATAATGCCATTAACCAAAGCATGGTAAAGGGCAGGGGAGCTTAATCTACCATCTCGCCCTATCAATATTTTGTTCCCTTGTTTAGATATACTCAGTTTAGTAAAACAAAATCCAATTTTATAAGCAATAGTTGTATTAATATCCAGCAGACTGCTTCCACGAATATCGTACAATCTAAAAATTGTTCTATTTATTTCCATTGTCATTACTATTTTAGTATAATAGACCTCTTGCATAACCTAAAGATAATTGAGGAATTTTTAGGAAAAACGAAGTCGAGTACCGCAGCGTACTAAGATGTACGTGAGGAACGGAGACGAGTTTTGACAACAAAATTACCAATTAGATTAGGTTATGCAACAGGTCTAATTAAGTGATTTAAAGAGTTGATAGTATAAATGAAAATTTTAGCATTGGATACGGTAAATAATAGTGCATCTGTTGCGATTTCTGAAGATAAAGTTATTTTAGCCTATATCGAGGATTTAAGACCATCTATGCAGGCTGAAACAATAGTACCAATGATTGAAGAAGCTTTGAGAATAGCAAAGCTTTCTTACCATGACTTAAATTACCTAGCCGTTACAAATGGTCCAGGTAGTTTTACCGGTATTAGGGTAGGGTTGTCAGTAGCAAAAGGCATTTTGCTAAGTACCAATATCATAGGTACTACTATATCTAATTTTGAGTATTCCTGGCGGAGAGCCACTAGGCAAGTAAATAACCATAATAAAAAGGTTACTTTTAAGTTTTTTATTTTTCTTAATGCATATAGAGAGCAATTATATAGCCAGGTTTTTGATCAAGATGGACAGTCATCTATTCCTTTATTGATAAATTATGACCAAGTTGGGCAGTTATTAAATACAGAAGATAATATTATTAAAGTCTGTGCTGGTAGTGGGTTAGAGATGATATACGACAAGATTAAGGATTTAGAAAATGTAATAATCTTACCGCGTTTCACTAAAATTAAGGCATGGCATATATGTCAATATATAGCTGATAAAATAGCTGAAAAATGTAATTTTTCTAACTCTATCGAGCCATTATATATTAGAATGGCTGATGTGAAGATTAAACAGAGTTAGCTATAGCTTTAGCCTCAGCGTCATTGCGAGGAGACCGTAGGTCGACGAAGCAATATAGTCTTGATGTATCTATACTAATTCTCATGGATTGCTTTGTCGCTGCTAAAGTAGCTCTAAGCCATGACTCTTAGCAGTCAGCTTTTTTACTGATCATAAGGAAATAAATAAAAAATTGTAGAGTACTATTCTCTAGTAAAATTACAAAATCCCTGAAAGGGTAATAAGTAACTGGCGGGAGTGACGGGACTCGAACCCGCGACCTTCTGCGTGACAGGCAGACGCTCTAACCAACTGAGCTACACCCCCTTTTCAATATCTATAACATATAGGCAAGTCGTAATATATATAAAGTCAACCCTTTTGTCAAGAACTCATCAGTAACTTGTCAGGCGTTGCCTAGAAACAGTTGGTATACTCTTCAAATCATTTGAGTATATGAAATAAAATATTGCTAGAGTATGATAAGTGAATAGCAATAAGGAGAACAAATCTCAGGGGAATGGAAAGAATGTAAAACATACAAATTTGAAAACATAGTGAAGAATGGTTTACAAGATGGGGTGCAAAGATATAAATGCAAGATTTGTGGTTGTGTTTTTCGAGGTAAAGAAGCAAAGTTATAGTGCAGAGTTTAAAATAATTGACTATAACTGCTGGATAATGGGAGAGAAGGAAGAACTTGTTGTATGGGCATTAAAAACCACCCATTATAGCATAATATGTATATCACAAAAGCAACAACATTACAAGCATAAGAACTTAAAAAAATATGTATTTAGTAAAATTGCTAGTAGGAACCAACAGAATATATTATAATATACGCAAGTATATTCAATAACTAACTGGTTATAATATGTCTGAGAAACGTGATATTAATGAAGAATTTGAAAAAGTATCTAATGATTTAGATAAAGAATTATCTAAATTTGAAAAAGTGGGAGATATCTTCAATGATTCATTAGATAGGATGGCTGGTTCCGTTTCCGATCAGGAAGTAGATAAATTGCTAGAACAAATGCAATCTGAAGTGAATTTAGATAAGAAAAGTGCAGCATTAGGCAAACAAAAAGATCAAGAATTAGCAGATAGGCTTAAGGCTATAAGAGATCCAAGACCTACGGAAGAAGCGTTAAAAAATCCTGCACCAATACCAACTGTCAAAGAATTAGAGGATAGACTGAAAAAGTTAAAAGATTCAACAAAAATTGTTGAAAAGCAAACTGCCGAAAAACCGCAAAAGAAAATTAGAAAATTAAATGAAAAATTAAATGAAAAATTAAAAGATAATGAGATTAAACAGTCTCAGTCGATAAAACCAATAAAAAAAGCAGTTAATAAAGCAGCTACCAGCTCAAAGGATAATAAGTTACAGACTAACGCTCCTGCAGCATTGCCAGAACCGGTAATTAGGGAACCGTCTGAATCCGATAAGAGAGATAAAGACACTTTGCCACCATCAATGACCAAACCTGAACAAACAACAGGTTGGTTTGCAAAAATTATAAACGCTATTATAGAGGTTATTGTTGATAATATTAAAGGACTCCTTGGTAAACCACAAATTCAAGATACTACTAAACAGCAGAGTCAACAAATGCCGTTAGAGAAAGTGCAAGCAGATGTTAAGAAGCTAAATGAACCATTAGTAGCATTTAAAAAGAGACAAGAATTAAGGACAGATAGATTAAGACAAAGTCTACAAAAGGTTAGGCAAGGAAAAACCCCTTCTAGCACTTCAAAATTATCCACAATCTCACCAACAAAGGCACCAACGAAACCACCAGTAATTAGGCAAAAACCTAGTAATAATAGATAAAACTACTTCCTTGGAATATTAAACTATAGCTGATATTCTAGAGCCACTTCCTTACCGCAAAAAGCCATAGATATTTTGATGATTTTTTGAACATGGGAGTATTCTTTTATTTTAGCCTCATATCGTTTTTTTGCTATTTGCTCTAGCCCTTCTCTGGCAACAGATTCTAACTCTTCTGGAGACTTGCATATTTTATATTCAATAATAATGGCGTTGTCTTGCTTTCCAGCTCTAGGTATCAACATAATATCAGCCCTACCGCTACCGGTTTCTCTTTCACTGTCTATTATGTAGTCGGAAGCTAAGGTATTAATCAAACCTAGCATAAA
>NZ_MWZE01000030.1 GCF_002259525.1 Rickettsia endosymbiont of Culicoides newsteadi
ATGGATTGCCACGACCTACTTGCGTGGTCTCGCAATGACGACTTTTCTACTTTATTTTCTTAAACTGACGCTTATGCGATGGAGCGACGCCTATGAAGTAATAGGTGAGTATTGAGCGACGACGTTACCAATTTCTCATCAATTGACTATAATTTTGTTCACAGAGTATCAAGGTTGTTATGAGTAAAATATTAATCCCCCCCTTCAGTTTAGAGTCCGGTATAGTCAATTCAGGGGAATTTGGTGCTAGGAACGATGGGGCGACGCCTATAAGTAATGGGCGAGCATGAGTAAGGACGTCACCAACTTCTCATCAATTGACTATAATAGCTCGGTTATGGACTATATTATGCTGATGAAACCTAGAGTGATGGCACTTGTGGTATTTACCAGCTTTTCTGGTCTATGGCTTGCTTCAGGCGTAATTCATCCATTTATAGCGTGCATTGCTATGCTCTGTATTACGCTTGGAGCTGGTAGTAGTGCAGCTATTAATATGTGGTATGATAGAGATATTGATGCCATAATGAAACGTACGCAAAATAGACCTCTAGTCACCGGGGTTATAGAACCACGGGACGCTTTAGCTTTTGGTGTGGTTGTTGCCTTCTTCTCAGTTTTTCTGATGGGTCTTTGTGTTAATCTGCTATCGGCTTTATTGTTATTAATAACCATATTATATTATGTCTTCATTTATACTATGTGGCTAAAACGTTCAACCATGCAAAATATAGTTATTGGTGGGGTGGCGGGTGCATTACCGCCTATGATTGGTTGGGCAACGGTGACTAATGAGATTTCTCTTGGCTCTTTTTCTTTATTTATGATTATTTTAACCTGGACACCACCGCATTCTTGGGCATTGGCAATTTTTCGTTCAGAAGACTACAAAAATTGTGATGTTCCGATGATGCCGGTAGTAAAGGGAGATTATTATACTAAGAAGCAAATTCTTGCCTATAGTATAATTATGTTTATTACTACATTTATGCCATTTTGCTTAGGAATAAGTAATCATTTATATTTGCTTACGGCATTTATATTAGGTCTAATTTTTCTATATTATGCTGTTTCTTTGTTTCGTGATAAAGATAATAAACAGGCTAAGAAATTATTTGCCTATTCAATATTTTATCTTTTCAGTATTTTTTTAACATTGGATTTCTTTCGAAATTATAGCTAATCTGACTAATTGATTGTCGGAGATAATTAATTAAGTGGTGTTTTATACTCCAATAACTAAATATTCTTTTGGCAGTTAGAAAGAATAGAAGATAAGTTAATTTAATGTCCAGTTACAACTTGTCTGGATATATTTTTGTAGGAATTCAGCGAATTAATTTAATATCTGCATTATTTAATTGTAGTTGAGTCCAAACCCTATCAGCAGTGTATATGGGTATTTGTAATTTGATACCTAAAGCAATACAAGCACAATCGCCTAAAGATAAACCTTTGTGCTGAACATGTGATTGTAGTTCGGCTACATACCCAGCTTGTTCAAGATCAAATGGAACAATTAGAGTAATAATATCGCTAATCAAAGTTAGTGATTTTTGTGGTGAAATACCGAAACGCTGTAATGCTGTTAAAGATTCGGCAATATTGACAGTCGACATGACAGAAAACTTTAATAAAGGTTTTATTATCTCTGCCCCTTGTTCTTCTTGGATGAGAGCGAGTAATGCGGAAGCATCAAGTATAATATTATTATTCACGCTTTGCCTCTAAACGTCTCATGGCTATTAGCTCATCAACAAGGGAAACATTTTGATTAGTGGCATTAATATGGTTTCTCACCTTTGTTTGTAGTTTGGATAAAGCTTGATTAGGAGTGGTAATATAAATTGTCTCATCCTTCATATGTAATATAATGTCATCTCCTGCCATTAGATTAAGATTGTGACGAAAGATTGATGGAATAATGACTCTGCCACCATCCCCTAATTTTGTACGTATAACTTCCATAATATCCATGCTAGCGATTTGTGCATAATATAACATTTTATGCCACATATGTTGATTGTATCTTGATCATTTATGAATGTCAAATATTAGTATTCTTGCTGTCGATAACAAGGTATAAGCATCTCTTCATTATTTTCATAAAATTTATTATTTTTTACATTCTAATACTTAGTGTTTTACAATTTATCTGCTATAGTGTAGCTAATAAAATATAGCTAATAAAAAAATTGATATAATTTGTTAAAAAATGATCTAGGTGGGATTAGTGATCAAGTATTTATTTGTTATACTATTAGTAGTTGCTAACTTTAATAGCTATGCAATAGAAACTATAGTTATAGAGCGTGGACATGTTGATCCAATGCCGATAGCCATCAATAAATTTGATGCAGATAATAGTGGCAATAGTGTAATTGGTGCTGATATAATTAGCGTAGTATCTAATGACCTAAAAAGTTCTGGTATGTTTCGTCCTATTTCTACTGCTTCTTTTATAGAACAGACTCTAGGAATAAAACATAAGCCTCTTTTTGCTGCTTGGCGACAAATTAATGCAAATCTGCTAATTAATGGTGAAGTTATCAAACTATCTTCTGGCAAGCTAAAGGTTAGTTTTATATTATGGGATGTAAGTTTAGAAAAAGATCTTATAGGTGAGGTTTTTGAAGTGCCAGCAAATTTATGGCGTAGGGTGGCACATAAAATAGCTGATAAAATTTACGAGAAAATTACTGGCGATTCAGGTTATTTTGATACGAGAATAGTATATGTGTCAGAGAGTGGACCTTATCTAAAGCGAGTAAAGAAAATAGCTATGATGGATCATGATGGTGCTAATCACAAATATCTGTCAGATGGTAAAAATCTAGTTCTTACTCCAAGATTTTCGCCGCAAGCAGATAAGATTATGTATTTATCGTATGCACGAAAGCAAAAGCCACATGTTTACATTCGTGATCTTAAAACGGGTAAAGAAAAATTGGTTGGTAATTTCCCTGGTATGTCCTTTGCTCCAAGATTTTCACCCCAGGGGGATAAGGCTATAATGTCAATGGCAAGAAATGGAGCTACCCATATTTTTGAAACTGATTTGAATAGTATGGTGACTAAACAATTGACCAATGGTATTGGTATTAATACTTCTCCTAGCTATTCACCGGATGGTAGTAAAATAGTTTTTAACTCTGATCGAAGTGGATCAAGGCAATTATATATTATGAATTCTGATGGTTCAAATGTTGAACGTATCAGTTTTGGAGGAGGGGTTTATGCTGCACCAAGTTGGTCGCCTAGAGGGGATTATATAGCTTTTACTAAGATTTCTAGAGAGGGGTTTACCATTGGGGTGATGAAAGCTCTTGCTAATGGTGAGGAAAATAGTGAAAGAATTATAACTAGCGGGTATCTGGTTGAAAGTCCTTGCTGGTCAACCAATGGTAGGATAATTATGTTTGCTAAAGGTTGGCCTCCTAGAAACAAAGTAGCTGGGAGAAATCGTATATATTCCATTGATTTAACCGGTTATAATGAAAGAGAAGTTATCACCCCTCAAGATGCTTCTGACCCAGAATGGTCAAAAATGTTAAACTAACGCAAGTTTATAAACATCTCGCCGGTATAGCTCAGTTGGCAGAGCGACGCATTCGTAACGCGTAGGTCGGAGGTTCGATTCCCTCTATCGGCACCATAAATATAGAAATACTTTATAGTCAATGTCTATTAGCGAGGAGGATCGTAGGTTGACGAAGCAATTGTAAGTTGTTACTCCCGCTTCCTCTTGTCATTCCCGTGTAGGCACATAAGCGTCAGTTTAAGAAAACAATAATTGAGAAACCGTCATTGCGAGGAGACCGTAAGGTCGACGAAGCAATCCAAAAATTATAATAAATCTGGATTGCTTCGTCGTGCGGTTTCCGCACTCCTCGCAATGACGTTTGAGGCGTATACACGTCATTGCGAGCGAATGTATGTGAGTGTAGCAATCTATTTTAATCATTTTTCTGGATTGCATCAATGCCACTAAAGTAGCTCTGAGCCATGACGTTTGAGGTCGTACATGTCATTGCGAGCGAACATATGTGAGCGTGGCAATCCATTTTTAATTAATTTTAATTAGGTCTATGATAAATTTTTATTTAATCGTTAATATTTTATTTGTTGTTTTAATGATTTATTTATTGCTTAAAAATAGAAATATTTTTGTAAAACTCTTAGTGCTGAATAGTTTAACTAGTATAATGACTTTATTCATTTGTTTCCTTGGGTCATTTAAAATGAATAATTGTTATTTAGATATTGCTTTGATTTATTTTCTGTTAAGCTTTATAGCAAGCGGAGCATATTTAAAGTATTTTATTGGTCAGTCTAATAACGTAATGTAATGAAAAAAGAAATAGTAATATTAGGTTGTGGTTTAAGTGGTATGCTTACGGCATTATCATTTGCCAGGAAGAATATTAAAACTACGATCCTTGAGTGTCAATCAATAAACTCTAGTATAGTTAATTCAGGAGAATTGGGTAGCAGGAACGATGGAGCGACGCCTATAAGTAATAGGCGAGCATTGAGCAACGACGTCACCAACTTCTCATCAATTGACTATAGCTTTTGTGCTGATATCAGGACTACTGCCTTAACTCCTGCTTCTTCACGATTCCTAGAAGCTATTCGTTTGTGGTCTGAGATTGAGCCAATAGCTGGCAAAATGCTGGAAATTTATGTTGTGGATAATAAGGCACCAGAAATGTTGTGTTTGCCAAATATCAAAGGTAATGATGCATTAGGTTATATAGTAAAAAACAGTGAATTTAAGCAAATATTACTAGAAAATGTTAAAAAAAACTCATTAATCAACATAATTGATCAGTGTGGTTATCAAAAGATCGATAGTAAAGTTGATCATTCGATCATCTATTTAGATAATCAGAAAACTATAAATAGTGACTTATTGATTGTTTGTGATGGGCATAATTCTAAAGCCCGTCAATATTATTTCTTCAATAAAATAGAAAAATCATATAATCAAACTGCCTTGACATTTAATATTAGGCATGAGAAAAATCATGAAAATTGTGCTATTGAACATTTTATGCCATCTGGTCCTTTTGCCATTTTGCCTCTCAAGGATCAAAAAACCTCATCGATAGTATGGACTACCAGCCAAGAGCAGGCGGCGTTATTGACCAGTTTGCCGAGTGAAGAGTTTGAGTATTTGGTAAGTAGAAATTGTGGCAATTCTCTAGGAGCTATTGTGGTGGATAGTGATACTAGTTCTTTTCCTTTAAAAGCTCGTGTAACTAGTAAATATTTTCATAATAAAATAGTAGTAGTGGCAGATAGTGCACACGTAATTCATCCGCTAGCTGGTCAAGGCTTAAATCAGGGCATCAAAGATATTGAAACTTTAACTGGATTAGTTGCAAGTAGCGGTACAAATGCAGTAGTACTAGAACGATATCAAAAATTAAGACAAAATGATAATTGTAATATGTATATGATTACTGAGAGTCTAAATAGTATTTTCTCAAATCATTCAAAACCCTTATGGTACCTAAGACGTTTAGGGCTTAAAGCTATTGATAATATAGAGCCGATTAAGAATTTATTAAAACAATATGCTATGGGTAAAAGGTTTAATCTTAAAAATTAGAAGGTTATTGTAAAAAAAAATCAAAATAGCAGTTGACAGCATAGTAGATTTTGCATATGATTACCACACGAAAAGATGATTACTCATCAACTCGTAAGCTGTTTTTAAAAGTAAATAATCAGATATAGGTAGTGACAGCAAAATGTACTTATCACTTAAAGTGATAAATTAAACCTGTCAATTTTTTTAATAAAAAGTAGACAGAATCAAACTTGAGAGTTTGATCCTGGCTCAGAACGAACGCTTTCGGTATGCTTAACACATGCAAGTTGAACGGATTAATTTAGGGCTTGCTCTAAATTAGTTAGTAGCAGACGGGTGAGTAACACGTGGGAATCTGCCCATCAGTACGGAATAACATTTAGAAATAAATGCTAATACCGTATATTCTCTTCGGAGGAAAGATTTATCGCTGATGGATGAGCCCGCGTCAGATTAGGTAGTTGGTAGGGTAATGGCCTACCAAGCCAACGATCTGTAGCTGGTCTGAGAGGATGATCAGCCACACTGGGACTGAGACACGGCCCAGACTCCTACGGGAGGCAGCAGTGGGGAATATTGGACAATGGGCGAAAGCCTGATCCAGCAATACCGAGTGGGTGACGAAGGCCTTAGGGTTGTAAAGCCCTTTTCAGCAGGGAAGATAATGACGGTACCTGACCAAGAAAGCCCCGGCTAACTCCGTGCCAGCAGCCGCGGTAAGACGGAGGGGGCTAGCGTTGTTCGGAATTACTGGGCGTAAAGAGTGCGTAGGCGGTTTAGTAAGTTGGAAGTGAAAGCCCGAGGCTTAACCTCGGAACTGCTTTCAAAACTACTAATCTAGAGTGTAGTAGGGGATGATGGAATTCCTAGTGTAGAGGTGAAATTCTTAGATATTAGGAGGAACACCGGTGGCGAAGGCGGTCATCTAGGCTACAACTGACGCTGATGCACGAAAGCGTGGGGAGCAAACAGGATTAGATACCCTGGTAGTCCACGCCGTAAACGATGAGTGCTAGATATCGGGAGAAATTCTTTCGGTTTCGTAGCTAACGCATTAAGCACTCCGCCTGGGGAGTACGGTCGCAAGATTAAAACTCAAAGGAATTGACGGGGGCTCGCACAAGCGGTGGAGCATGCGGTTTAATTCGATGTTACGCGAAAAACCTTACCAACCCTTGACATGGTGGTCGCGGGAAGCAGAGATGCATCCCTTCAGTTCGGC
Source organism: Rickettsia endosymbiont of Culicoides newsteadi (assembly GCF_002259525.1). GTDB lineage: Bacteria > Pseudomonadota > Alphaproteobacteria > Rickettsiales > Rickettsiaceae > Tisiphia. The sequence goes on from NZ_MWZE01000030.1 coordinate 6,822, forward strand.
TGGACCACACACAGGTGTTGCATGGCTGTCGTCAGCTCGTGTCGTGAGATGTTGGGTTAAGTCCCGCAACGAGCGCAACCCTCATTCTTATTTGCCAGCGGGTAATGCCGGGAACTATAAGGAAACTGCCGGTGATAAGCCGGAGGAAGGTGGGGACGATGTCAAGTCATCATGGCCCTTATGGGTTGGGCTACACGCGTGCTACAATGGTATCCACAGAGGGAAGCAATACGGTAACGTGGAGCAAATCCCTAAAAGATATCTCAGTTCGGATTGTTCTCTGCAACTCGAGAACATGAAGTTGGAATCGCTAGTAATCGCGGATCAGCATGCCGCGGTGAATACGTTCTCGGGCCTTGTACACACTGCCCGTCACGCCATGGGAGTTGGTTTTACCTGAAGGTGGTGAGCTAACGTAAGAGGCAGCCAACCACGGTAAAATTAGCGACTGGGGTGAAGTCGTAACAAGGTAGCCGTAGGGGAACCTGCGGCTGGATTACCTCCTTTAAAGACTTAATATAGCAAGTATTACTTTTGTAATATTTGCCTAAGTTCGACTTTCGCTGTCACTACCTTTAACTGATTGTTTATCAAATCTTTAAAAACAGCTCTTTCTTTGATTGTCATTCCGTTGCTATCAAGTTATAGCTCTGCCTAACTTGCTAAGGAAAAACATTATCTCCTATAGTTTCTTACTACTTACCTTACACATGGCATTTAAAAGTCATATAGAAAATAGCTTGTGTCATTGCGATCATACCTTACAATTTTTTATTTATTTCCTTAGTACTACAGTTGTAGATTGAATGTGAGTGTTCACGGAAAAAAGGTTAAAGTATAAGATGTCATTGCGAGGAGGTTGCCAGACCGACGAAGCAATCCAGGAAAGTGATTAGAAATGGATTGCTTCGTTGACCTTACGGTCTCCTCGCAATGACTCTTGGTGATCAGGTTTTTTTATTCATCACAAAAAAATAGCAAAAAAATCGTGAATGCTCACATCTAAACTACAACTGTAGTATTAGGATGAGTAAAAAAGCTGACTGCTAAGCGTCATTGCGAGGAGCTACTTTAGTAGCGACGAAGCAATCCATGAGAATTAGTATAGATACATCAAGGCTATATGGATTGCTTCGTAGGCTCACGCCTCCTCGCAATGACGTTTTTATGTTGCTTAATACTTATAGAATAAAAATTGTAGGGTACTTATATCCTATTTCATCAAGTTTTATATCTATCGTTTTAATAACATTACCATTATCAATATTCATAATATTTTTAACATTCTCAAGCAATAATATTAATGGTTTATGATATTGTGCAATTCTAATTATTTCATAAAATAATTTACCATTTATATCATGTAGACCATTTTGTTTACCCGAGATACTAAAAGGTTGACAAGGAAAACCGGCACATAAAATATCATGTTTTGGTATTTTTTGCTCAGGAATCTCAGAAATATCACCCATGGGCTTTTCTCCAAAATTCCTTTTATAAGTTTCTTGCACATCTTTATCAATATCTGATGAAAAAACACACTCCATCCCTTTTTCTTCAAGAGCTATACGAAAACCACCAATACCACAAAATAAATCTATAAATTTGTACATATAGGAGACACATTAATTATATATTGGCATAGGATAAACATTATACAATGATAAAAAAATATTACTCCAAATTGATATCTATAAGTTGTAATTAGAACAATATTACTGTCATTTACATTTTGAATTTATAATTGCTGGTTTGTAATTAAGTTACTTGACATTTTGCCAAATTCTATTTTTAGAAATATAAAAGAAAATTGTAAAAATTACTAAAAATATCATTACCTTCAAACCCATAGATTTACGGTTTTCCATTTCAGGTTCAGCAGCCCATTGTAAAAATACGGTAACATCCATAGCCATTTGTTCTACCGATGAATTTGTTCCGTCTATATATTGTACTTGTCCATCTGTCAGTGGAGCTGGCATGGCAATTTGACTATGCGGAAAATATGGATTGTAACTTAATCCTGGCATTAATTTAAAACTCTCAGGAGGATTAGTATAACCAGTAAGTATAGAATATACATAATTTGCCCCATCAGGTCTTGCTTTAATGATCAATGATAAATCAGGTGGGTCTGCCCCGTTATTGGCTGCTCTTGCTGCTTGTTCGTTAGGATAGGGGCGAACAAATGGATCAGATGGTAGAGCTGGTCTTTCAAACATTTCTCCTGCATCATTGGGGCCATCTTGCACCGTATAATTTTTGGCTATTTCTTTAATTTCTTCATCTGAAAATCCTATATCTTTAAGATTACGATAATATAAATTATAAAGACCATGACACACACTACATACTTCTTTATAGACTTGAAAGCCACGTTGGGCAGCTTTTCTATCAACGCTAGCAAAAATTCCGTCAAATGACCAAGCAATCTTTTTTGTAGGTAATGCTTCGTTGGCAGTGATAGTATTGGATACTAACAAAATTAACAAACACAGGTAAAATTTGATATAAGAGGTAATTTTATTATCTTTCATATAGAATCCGGTAATGGCAAAGTTTTCTCATACTTGCTAATTAGTGGTACTGCAACGAAAAAATGAAAGAAATAGTAAGTAGCAGCAAATCTACTTAAGGTAATATAAGGGGCTTCGGCTGGTTTTCCTCCAAGATATCCAAGTACCAAACAATCAGCTATGAACAGCCAAAAAGCTATACGGAACATTGGTCGATAATTGGCACTTCTAACTTTTGAGCTGTCAAGCCAAGGTAAAATAAATAATAACAAAATACTAGAAAACATTAATATTACCCCACCTAGCTTTGACGGTACTGCCCGTAAAATAGCATAAAATGGCAAAAAATACCATTCTGGAACTATATGAGTTGGCGTAACCAAAGGATTAGCTGGTACGTAATTGTCAGGATGTCCTAAATAATTTGGTTTGAAAAAGACAAAAAAAGCAAATATTAGAAAATAAACACCAAATCCAACAAAATCTTTTACAGTATAATATGGATGGAAAGGAATAGTATCTTTAGGGGATTTAACATCGATACCCTTGGGGTTATTTGAACCATGAACATGTAGGGCTACTAAATGAAGTAAGACTAAAGCTACTATAATAAAAGGCAATAAATAATGTAAAGCAAAGAATCTGTTAAGTGTAGGGTTATCAACTGAAAAACCTCCCCAAAGCCAGGTAACTATCGATTTGCCAATGACAGGTATAGCTGAAAATAAATTGGTGATTACAGTTGCTCCCCAGTAGCTCATTTGTCCCCAAGGCAGCACATATCCCATAAAGGCAGTAGCCATCATGATAAGAAAAATTATTATGCCTATATGCCATAATAACTCTCTAGGTTTTTTGTACGAGCCATAATATAACCCTCTACAGATATGTAAATAAACGACAACAAAAAACATTGATGCCCCAACTGAGTGTATATAACGTATTAGCCAGCCATAATTGACGTTACGCATAATTTTTTCAACACTCTCGAAGGCGTAATCGACGTGAGGGGTATAATGCATAGCCAAAATAATGCCAGTGATTATCTGAATTACTAAGGCAATACCAGCTATTGACCCTAAATTCCATAGGTAACTCAAATTTTTGGGTGTTCGGTATTCGCCTAGATGTTTAAAGAACGAGAAAATAGGGAGTCGGTAGTCGATCCATTCTATGATCGGATTGGATTTGTTTGGATTGGATTCTTCAGGATAATTACTTTCATTCATAAATAATTATCCGATTTTAATTTTTGTATCGGAAATAAATTCATATGGTGGAACAGCCAAATTTAAAGGAGCTGGTCCTTTGCGTACTCGACCAGATGAATCATACTGAGAGCCATGGCATGGGCAAAACCAACCGTCATAATCGCCTTGGTTTGCAAGTGGTACGCAACCCAAATGTGTGCAAATGCCTATAGTCACCAACCATTTATCATGCCCAGATTTAACTCTATCTTGGTCAAGCTCAGGATCCATTAGCTCGGCGAGATTTACATTTCTTGCTTCAGCGATTTTTTCTGGAGTTCTATTAGTAATAAAAACCGGCTTGCCTTGCCATTTAACAGTAACAGTTTGCCCTGGTTGGATATGAGATAAATCCACTTCTATTGAAGATAGGGCAAGAACATCTGCTGAAGGGTTAAATGAACTAACAAGAGGATAGGTAGCACATGCTGCTCCAACCACAACCATACTGCTAGCAGTTAAGGTTATAAAATCTCTACGAGTTGCCTTATCATAACAATTAGTATTTGACATAAACTGATCAGTATAATTTATAGATATCTACGTAATATGTTACTATAAAAGTAATAAAATATCAAGCATCTCTTCAGCAATTTAATATAAGAATACTTGACACTCTGAAAAAAACAAATATAGTATCGTTTGTTACGATTAGCTAATTTTTGTTAACTAATTACTAAAATCTCAACAAATAATTAAAGGAGTTATTTATGTTATTACCTTAAGATTTAGTACAAGTTTTAGAGTTTCCACAAAATTATTCTTTCTTAGAAGTTCATGCTGCACTTTCTGACCCGAGGAATATATTAAAAAATGATTATTTAAATAAAGCCACAAATCCTGATGTACCTGCAACGTATAATGATAAAGTAAAATTCCTACTAGGTGCATTGCATATGAAAGGACTAGGAGCAAAAGGAGATGAGTTACACCATATCTCAAATATTACTAAAATTTTAGCAAATGGGTTTAATCCAGAAGACTTACTAGAGTTATATATGGACGTAATCCAAAAAGCAAATGACAAGGAAAGAGAGTTGATTTTTAATCAATGTAAAGATACTACTCATGCTGCTTCAATTTTTGTGCTACTCTATCCAGAGTTTAACACCCCTGAAACAGTAACGCTCTATCCAGATGTTAATGACGCCCCTGAAAATGCCTGTTCAGCCATTGCTGGTGCTGATACCCCACCAATAAGTGCAGAAGATAAATTAAATGAAGATGAAAAATGGCAAATTTGGAATAGTTTTGTAGATAATGAGAACGATAAGGAAGAACTTTTTCAACAGCTCTTCCCGGAAGATGTAAAACCTTCTGGCGATGTACCAAATGCATCTGCATATGATTATTAACCTTATAGCTAAACCTGTATACTGCCTCCTAGACAAATGGGAGCAGTATACTTAGTTATAAAAATTTTGGAAATATATAAGTCATTTGATTATAGCTGATTTTAGCGGATGGCGATCTAAGGCAAGTTTTAAATGCTTTGTTTGGATATGGGTATATATTTGGGTAGTGCTAATATCAGCATGTCCAAGTAGTTCTTGAATCACCCTAAGATCTGCACCACCTTCTAGCAAATGGCTAGCAAAACTGTGACGTAAAGTGTGAGGTGAGATATTATCTGGATTTAACCCAGCCTTAATAGCTGCTTGTTTTAACAGAATTGCAAAATTCTGTCTAGTCATATGACCACTAGCGGCAGAAGAGCAAAATAAGTAAATTTGACTTTTTAAATGTTTTTTGCTGATAAAGTTACTGCGAATAGTTAAATAATCTAGCAAACTGAGGGCAGCCTGTTCATTAATGATCACCATTCTTTCTTTATTGCCCTTACCAGTTATAGAAAATATCTTTTTAATATTTTGCGACATTTTATCTTGCAACATTTGATTTGCTAAAATATCAGTTAGCTTGATACTGACAAGCTCAGAAACGCGTAATCCACTTGCATACAATAAATGAATCATTGCTTTTAGGCGTATGGAATCAGTATCTTTATCTTGTTCGCAATATAAAAGTAAAGTTTTGATTTGATCAATCGATAATGTAGCAGGAAGTTTAGTTTGGTATTTTGGTAAATCTACCATCAAAGTAGGGTTATAATTGGTATGTTTTTCACTAATTAAAAATTCATAATAGTTTTTTATAGTTGATATCTTCCGATTGATCGATCTTGCTTGCAAGCCATTTTCTGCTAAATATTCTACCCAATCTCTAATATTTTCAGCTTTAATATTTAGTTCTGATAATTTATTTTGTAATAAAAATTTTTGAAAATCTAACAGATCGCATTGGTAGCTAAGCTTCGAATTATTAGCTACTCCACGCTCAGCTATCATCATTTCTAGGAATTGCTCAATAAACCCCATCATATTAGTATATTTTTTGTGGAGGCCAGGGTCGGAATCGAACCGACGCATTGAGGATTTGCAGTCCACGGCATTACCACTTTGCTACCTAGCCCAAAGATTGTAAATACTATAGTCAATTGATGAGAAATTGGTAACGTCGTCACTCGCCTATTACTTATAGGCATCGCTCCATCGTTTCTAGCCCCAAATTCTCCTGAATTGACTATATCAATATTAGAGGAAAAGGCAATTAAATTTTATCAATCTGATATTCTAGAGCCACTTCTTTACCACAAAAAGCCATAGCAATTTTGATAATTTTCTGAACATGAGAGTGTTCTTTTATTTTAGCCTCATATTTTTTTCTCACGATTTGATCTAACCCTTCTTTGGCAACAGATTCTAAAATATCAGGAGATTTACATATTTTATATTCAATAATAATAGCATTGTCACCTTTACCTATCTTGGGTAGTAGCACAATGTCCGCCCTACCGCTACCGGTTTCTCTTTCACTGTCTATTATATAGCCAAGAGATAACGTGTTAATTAAACCTAGCATAAAGCCACTATAAAATAGCTCGGCTTTTTTCTCGCCAGTTTGATGAAAACTAGTAGCGTTTAGTAATAATTCTTGCAGCCTTTCTTTAAATTCTTCTATTTTACCTGCCGGCAGCAAACTAGCAAAAGAATAATATAAAGAACTATCCATTTGTAACTTGTTGCTCACCCACTGCAATAATCTTGCATTATATATGTGTTTTACCTCTTTATTAGGAGCGGATAATTGATAAATATCCTCTTCTGACTCGATTACCATTGGGTTTAAATAACCACTAAATAGTAATAGACTAAATAGCCCTGACCGTGTGTTAATATCACTGAAACTAATTTGTCTGGTAATAGGGGAGATAATATTTTTGCCACTAGCGAGTAGCTGAGTATCTTGTTGCATTCCATCTGACAATAATGCTTTATCAACAAGAGCCGTCCCCCCACTATCAAGCCAATAATGATCAAGCTTGCCTTTATGAGCCAAACATTGCATAATCGACCATGGATTATAAATGATCTCCCCACCAAAACTATAGCCATTATACCAAGCTTTAATTTTTTCAGGATTAGTTGCTGTTGGTACTT
>NZ_MWZE01000031.1 GCF_002259525.1 Rickettsia endosymbiont of Culicoides newsteadi
CTCTTAAGAAAAATAAACCTTCCATAAATTGCAATTTCGACTTTCCTCTAAATTATAACCTTATCCCGAATTGACGTGTAGTAAGTATAAAATTTGCCGCTGAGTTACGGGATAAATTACATGGTTTAAATCTTTTTAAGCCAGAACATTTACAATTTTATCAAGAAATGGCACTTGCTTTTATTAAAGGCAATGAAAATGAAATATTACAAATATATAAAGATATTAAAGGAAATAAGACTATAGGGATAGGTTTTAATATGGATAATCCCGAAGCAAGAATTGTTTGGCAGGCAATATTTCAGGGGTTGATATCATTTGATAAAGTTTATAATGGTCAGCAAACTATTACAACTGAGCAATCTCGAATGATATACGACTATAAGAGTGCTACTAATCGAATCGAACTAAAAAATATTTATGGTAAGTCTTGGGATAAGCTAAAACCTAACGAGAGGCTGATGATTGAGGATCTTTATTGGAATGGTGGTAATAAGTTAGTGGGTAAGTTTACAAAATTTTTTCAGCATATGAGGCTTTATGCTGAAAGCTCTAAGTTAAAATATCTAGAGCAAGGATTAATCGAAGTAAGAGAAGGTTCTAATAAAGAAAAGATTAGGGGAATTCAAAATCGTAGAAATGCGCAAAGTGAAATAGGTGATTCGTCCAAATGCCTTACTCTACTCCCATATGTGGGTATTCTCATGATTTTTTTTCATCACCACCTCTTGTAAAATAGATTGTAAATTACTATATCAGAACTTGTTAAGTTGAATTGTTTAATCGGAATTAGGAGTGTATATGGCAAAAATTATAGGTATAGATTTAGGAACAACAAATTCCTGCGTTGCAGTAATGGAAGGGAAAGAACCGAAAGTTATAGCAAATGCCGAAGGAGTTAGAACGACTCCCTCAATGGTAGGATTTGCTAGCGGTGGTGAAAAATTAATTGGCGAACCAGCAAAGCGTCAAGCTGTGACCAATCCAAATAATACTTTATATGGCATTAAAAGATTGATAGGTAGAAGTTTCTCTGATCCTATGGTTAAAAAAGATCAAGACCTTGTACCGTACCAAATCGTAAAAGCTGCTAATAATGATGCTTGGGTTGAAGTTAACGGAGAAAAATATTCACCTAGTCAAATTAGTGCTTATATTCTGCAAAAAATGAAGGAAACAGCTGAAAATTATCTTGGTGAAAAGGTAACGCAAGCAGTTATTACTGTACCAGCATATTTTAACGATGCACAACGTCAAGCAACCAAAGATGCTGGAAAAATTGCTGGTTTGGACGTATTACGGATAATCAACGAACCAACAGCCGCAGCTTTAGCATATGGTTTTGATAAAGCTGAAAGCAAAATAATTGCAGTTTATGATCTTGGTGGCGGTACGTTTGACGTATCAATTTTAGAAATAGGTAACGGAGTATTTGAGGTTAAATCTACCAATGGTAATACTTTCCTTGGTGGGGAAGATTTTGATTCGAGAATTCTAGATTATTTAATCGATGAATTTAAGAAAGAAAGTGGTATGGATTTACGCAAAGATCCTTTAGCTTTACAGCGTTTGAAAGAAGCTGCCGAAAAAGCTAAAAAAGAATTATCATCTGTACCGCAAACCGATGTTAATTTACCATATATTACAGCTGATAGTTCAGGTCCTAAACATTTAAATATAAAATTTACTAGAGCAAAGTTAGAATCCTTAGTGGCAACGCTAATTGATGATACAATCGAACCATGTAAGAAAGCTTTAAAAGATGCTGGGCTAAAAGCCTCAGATATTCAGGAAGTAGTGCTAGTTGGCGGTATGACTAGAATGCCAAAAGTTATTGACAAGGTAAAAGAATTTTTTGGTCGCGAACCACATAGAGGAGTAAATCCTGATGAAGTCGTAGCTCTAGGGGCTGCTATTCAAGGTGGGGTATTAAACAAAGAAGTTACTGATATATTATTACTAGATGTTACCCCTTTATCTTTAGGTATTGAAACTCTTGGGGGGGTATTTACTAGGCTGATTGATCGTAATACAACTATTCCTACCAAGAAAAGTCAAACATTCTCTACGGCGGACGATAACCAACATGCGGTAACGATTAGAGTATTCCAAGGTGAACGGGAAATGGCAGCTGCTAATAAGCTACTTGGGCAATTTAATCTGGATGGTATTCCTCCTGCCCCACGAGGAGCACCACAAATTGAAGTAACCTTTGATATTGATGTTAATGGTATAGTTCACGTTTCTGCCAAAGATAAAGCTAGTGGTAAAGAACAGAAAGTAACTATCCAGGCTTCCGGAGGGCTTAGTGATGCAGAAATTGAACAAATGGTCAAAGATGCGGAAAAAAATGCTGATGAGGATAAAAAGCGTCGTGAATTAATTGAAGCTAAAAATAATGCCGATAGCTTGATTTATTCAACTGAAAAGACTCTAAAAGAATATGATGGTAAAATATCAGTTAGTGATAAACAACAAGTAGAAAATGCTATAACAGAGTTAAAGGCAGCTTTAGAGTCAGATAATCTTGAAGAAATTAAAGCGAAAACTGACACTCTTATGGCAGCAAGCATGAAAATTGGAGAAGCTATGTATAAATCTCCATCAGAAGATGATAGTAATACAGAAGCTAAGGCAAGTGATGACGATAAAGTAGTTGATGCTAATTACGAGGATGTAAGTAATAAGTAATTACTATGCCATTGCGAGCTATCGTAGGTGGCGTGGTAATCCATTTTTTCTGGATTGCTTCGTCGACCTTACGGTCTCCTCGCAATGACAGTTTCTCAATTATTATTTTCTTAAGCCTATGTGCAATGACATGTATGCATCTCAAGCGTCATTGCGAGGAGGCGTAAGCCTCCGAAGCAATCCAGAAAAAATGGATTACCACGCTCATATACGTTCGCTCGTAATGACGTTTTGGCTAAAAATAAAATTTAAAATAAGATATCCTTATTATGTCTACAAAAGATTATTACCAAGTACTTGGAGTTAATAAAACTGCTAGCCAAGCAGAAATAAAAAAGGCTTATCATAAATTAGCTATGCAATATCATCCTGACCGTAATTCACAGGATCAACAAGCAGAAAAAAAGTTTAAGGAAATAAGTAGTGCTTATGATGTACTAAAAGATGAGCAGAAAAGAGCAGCATATGATCGTTTTGGACATGAGGCTTTTCATAATTCAGGAGCAGCATCGTCAGCTGGAAGGCAGGCTTCTAGAGGGGGAAATCATGATTTGAATGATATATTTGGTGAGTTTTTTAATGATTTTATGGGTGGCGGGGCAAGAAGGTCGCACCAGTCCACTAGCGTTAGAGGTTCAGATTTAAAATATGAAATCACAGTTACTTTGTCAGAAGCATTTCGTGGTATCGAGAAAAATATTAGCTTTACTAGTGAAGTAAAGTGTTCACCATGTAACGGTAGTGGTTCAGAAAATAATGATACTGGCATGACCAAATGTGATACTTGTGGAGGACGCGGGGCTACAAGAATACAACAGGGTTTCTTTACCTTAGAACAAACTTGTGCAAAATGCCAAGGTGCAGGGCAAATAATTAAAAATCCATGTAAAAAATGTCATGGTCAAGGGCGTCATTCACAACATAGGAATTTATTGGTAAATATTCCAGCTGGTATTGAGGAAGGCACAAGAATAAGACTTACTGGTGAAGGAGATGCCGGAATGCGAGGAGGCAGTAATGGAGATTTGTATATTTTTGTTACTATTAAGCCACATGACCTGTATAAAGTTGATGGAATTAATTTGCATTGTCGACTACCTATTAGTTTCATTAAAGCTATTTTAGGTGGAGAAGTAGAAGTACCAGACATAGAAGGTGGTAAGGTAAAGTTAAAAATACCAGCCGGCACACAAAATGGCGAACAACTAAGACTAAAAGGTAAAGGTATGTCTAAGGTTAGATCAACCATTAGAGGGGATATGTTTGCCCACATCCATATTGAGATACCGAAAAATCTTACTAAAAAACAAAAAGAATTACTAGAGATGCTAGATACAGAATTGTCAAGCGACAAAGATGAAGATGATGCTAGTTTTTTTAACAAAATGAAAAACTTATGGTCATAAAATTTGATTTTTTAATGGTATTGTATTATAAAATGTATTATATGAGTGTAGATATTCAAATGTAGTATTTGGGTATGTTCTAATGTAAAAACAGGGGGTTTATGAGAAAAACATCTAACTCAGAAGAAGAGCTAAATATAACAATTTCTTCAGAAACAACAGTAGGATTTCAGAGTATTGAGCCAGGGGCAAATCAGGCGAGTGTACAAGTAATCTTACCAGTAGGCTTACCACAACAAGCAAATTCTTTAGAAGCACTAAAACATTATCTAGGAAGCTCACTAACATTTCTTAATGCTGAACATTCTAGTAACGAAGAGCTTGGTGTAAATGTAACTGGTGAAAACTCTGGGAATACCGGCAATATTAGTGAGTAGTTTCTTTAGTCACAACTGTTGAAAAGTAAAAGAGGAAGTGGTTTTAGATCGGGTAATTTAAAAATCCCGAGCATTTTGCTATGACTTTTACATTGCCATGACTGTTTAGAATCTAATAACCAATATTTGCGGTAAGATTGTTTGTAATATGCATATACCATTAACATTAAAAAGAATATTACTAATTATTCGTCAAAATAGCCGTATAGTTATTAAATTGGTAATTATAGATCAATTAGTAAAATGGTGGTTTATAAATTATCTAAGGGGCAAAATTGGTCTAACCATGAAAGTAACAAGCTTTTTAGATATAGTTTATAGCTGGAACCATGGTATTAGTTTTGGAATGTTCCGAAATTATTATCAGTATAGCAATATGTTGTTTATAGTTATTAATTCTGTTGTTATAATATATTTATGGTATATCTTATTAAAATGTAAGACAATGACAGGCTTTGTTGGTTATAGTTTTGTCATTGGTGGTGCTATCGGTAATTGGATCGATCGTTTTGTTAATGGGGCAGTATTTGATTTTATTTATTTTCATTATCAAGATTTTGGTTTTCCAATATTTAATCTAGCTGATAGTTTCATTTCATTAGGAGTAATATTTTTGATACATGATTATTATAAAACTAAGAAAATTGTTGAACAACAACAAGACATTAAATATAATCACACTATGATACAAGCTGAAGCAGATAGGATCCGTGAGCTTGCTTTTAAGGAAAATATAAATTTAAAAGGAGATTAAGTGCGTATAATTTTTTGGTTATTTGCTACTGTAATAATGTTATCTGCATGCAGTAAAGAAGTAAAAGAAACAATAGGAATTGTGCCCCCTGGACCTGATGAATACAAGGTAGGACGCAACAAAACTCTAGAAATGCCTCCTCACTATGACTTACCTGCTATTAAAGTAAAAGATAAAGAAAACTCTAAATCGTCTTCTCCAGAAACTCTTACTGAGGGTGAACAGGCTTTGATAAAAGAAATAGAAAAATAAGATTAATTATATAATTTTTTCACTTTTTCACTTAGTGGACAGAAATTTTGGTATATACTCAAAAATATATAGATAATTAAATTGACGTCTATTACAAGGCTGTCACCCCTGCTTTGGTGTGGGGTCTTAGATTCCGCACCGAAGTGGGAATGACAAATTGAGCAGTACTATTCAGGGCAGCTATATAGAGGACAATAATTGCCGGAGTTTAAAATAAGGTGAGTGATAATAATAAAAATGTTGTACTGAATTTTGGACCACAACATCCAGCTACCCATGGAGTTTTAAGATTAATCTTAGAAATGGATGGTGAGGTGATCAATAAAGCAGATCCACATATTGGCTTATTGCATCGTGGTACTGAAAAATTAATTGAGTATAAAACATATCTACAAGCTATACCATACTTTGATCGATTAGATTACGTATCGCCAATGTGCCAAGAACACGCCTTTGCCTTAACAGTTGAAGAATTGCTTGGCTGCGAAGTTCCAAGACGAGCTCAATTTATTCGAGTGATGTTTTCTGAACTTACCCGTATCCTTAACCACATCCTTAATATCACAACCCAAGCTCTAGATGTTGGTGCTACTACCCCTCTATTATGGTTATTTGAGGAACGTGAAAAAATTATGGAATTTTACGAGCGTGTATCTGGTTCTAGAATGCATGCAAATTATTTTAGACCTGGTGGCGTTGCCCAAGACTTACCAGATGATATATTAGAAGATATTCATATTTTTATTCAACAATTTCCTAAAAAATTACAAGATGTTGAAACCTTGTTAAATGACAATAGGATTTGGAAACAACGCCTAGTAGATATCGGAGTAGTAAGCCAAAAAGAAGCTATGGATTGGGGGTTTTCTGGTCCAATACTACGAGGCTCAGGTATCGCATGGGATCTTAGAAAAACCAATCCGTACGATGTATATGGTGAACTAGATTTTGACATACCAATTGGCAAAAATGGTGATTGTTATGATAGGTATTTGGTTCGCATTGAAGAAATGTACCAATCACTTAAAATTATACAACAATGTCTTGAAAAAATACCGAAAGGTAGTATTAAAACTGATGACCCTAAAATTGCTCCACCATCAAGAAAGCAAATGAAAGAATCGATGGAAGCAATGATTAATCATTTTAAACTTTATACTGAAGGATATAACGTACCACAAGGCGAGATATATCGATTTGTTGAAGCCCCAAAAGGCGAGTTTGGGGTATATTTATACTCTGATGGAAGCAACAAACCCTATAGATGCCGTATTAAAGCCCCTGGATTTGCTCATCTGCAAGGTTTAGACTTTATGTCGAGAGGCCATTTGATGGCAGATGTGGTAACTATTATTGCCAGTCTTGACATTGTTTTTGGAGAAATTGATCGATGAATGATGAACCAGTAAATTTCAGTTTTAATGATGAAAATTTAAAAAAAGCTCAAGATATTATTAAGAAATATCCTGAAAATAGACAGAAAAGTGCGATCCTACCGTTACTTGACCTTGCCCAACGGCAAATGAATGGTTGGTTACCTAAAGCATCGATAGAGTATGTAGCAAATTTTCTAAATATACCTTTCATCAGAGCTTATGAAGTTGCAACATTCTATACCATGTTTAATCTACAACCAGTAGGACGATATCACATACAAATTTGTGGTACTACCCCCTGTTGGCTAAGGGGTAGCGATAAAATTGCTACTATCTGTAAGAATAAACTGGCTATTAATTTCGGTGAGCTAACCAGCGATAAAAAGTTTAGCCTTACAGAAGTTGAATGTTTGGGTGCTTGTGTTAATGCACCAGTTGTCCAAATCAACGATGATTTTTTTGAAGAGTTAGATGAAGAAGGCATGGCTAAGTTAATTGATAGCCTTGCTTAAACTCTTGAGGAGTAGAATTTTGGGCTAGGAGCGATGGAGTACATAAGCGTCAGTTTAAGAAAACAATAATTGAAAAACCGTCATTGCGAGGAGACCGTAAGGTCAACGAAGCAATCCATTTTTAATCACTTTCCTGGATTGCTTCGTCGGTCTGGCAACCTCCTCGCAATGACATCTTATACTTTAACCTTTTTTCCGTGAACACTCACATTCAATCTACAACTGTAGTACTAAGAAGAAAACTTAGTATCTCACCTTATGCATGGCGTCATTGCGAGAAGCTACTTTAGTAGCGACGAAGCAATCTAATGTCAAACCTATTGAAGGTAATTTGTGGGAAATAAGGCTAAATGGAAAAGTAAATATAGCAAGATCAATCTATTTTTTAGCTCATAAGAAAAAAATAGTTATTCTTCACACTTTCATAAAAAAGACTCAGAAGACCCCTAAAAAAGCATTGTTAATAGCAAAACAAAGAATGAAGGAAATAAATTATGATAAAATATGAATCATTAAGAGAAAAATTACTTGCTAATCCTGAAGTAAAAAAAGAATATGAAGCATCTTCTCTAGAGTATGAAATATCTTATGCTTTAATACTATCTAGAATTAAGGCTAACATGACTCAAGAAGAGGTGGCAAAAAAATGAATACCACCCAATCTGTAATAGCACGTTTAGAAAGCGGTAAACATTTTCCAAGTTTAAAAACAATTTATAGATATGCTATTGCAATAGATAAACCGATTAATTTACATGTACAACCATAGTATAGCCAATTCAGGAGAAGTAGATAGCAGGAACGATGCCTATAAGTAATAGGCGAGCGACGAGTGATGACGTCACTAACTTCTCATCAATTGACTATAGTGAGGAATCTATGCTATAGCTAATATAAACCTATTTATTTTATTGATAAAATTTATGAATATTTTTGTTACTAATAACTGTCCTATAATATCTGCCCAAGCCTTGGATAACAAACGGGTAGTTAAAATGGTTTTAGAGACAGCCCAATTATTAAGTACCGCCATATTCATTAATAGTGGTGTTACTTATCAGCATATCTACAAACCAACTCACATGAAGCACCCATGTACTATCTGGGCGGCATTGAATATTGGCAATTGGGACTGGTTATTTCAGCATTTTTTAGCATTATGCGAAGAATATAGTTTTCGTTATAACAAAAAACATGCGACTACAAGGTTATTACCATATTTGTTAGAACATAGAGCTGATATTCAAGATGGCATAATAACTCCATTTGCTAATTGTACTAAATCAGAGAGCATGCAGGTGGATTTTAAGCATATTAGCGATCCTTGTGAAGCTTATAGAAAATATCTCAATGCAAAATGGCACCATGATAAATTACCACCGAAATGGATTAACAGAGAACCACCTTTATGGTATAACCCCCTATTTCTCATCAATTGACTATATACTGTAAAAATAATGAAAACAGCTATTAGTGTAGTATAAAAATCTGCTATATTTAAACAAAATTGATAATTATGGCATTACATTACATGAACAAGATTTATAAAACCCCGATATTTACACTATATTTGATATTAATTTGTCTCTTAATATTACCTATTAGACCTCTTACAAAACTCGCTTATGCTGAGGAATTTGAAGGAGACGCGGAACGCAGAACCGCAGCGTACTCAAGTGTACGTGAGGATTCGAGTACCGCATCATTGTCCAAATTACCAGCAGAAGTAGAGTTAGGCAAGAGGTCTATTGTTACTGTTAAGGCAGAGTCTCCTGTTAAAGCAGTGACATCTAGCACAGAGGGAAATAATAATATTACTCGCCATCCTGATACTAATGCAATAACCCTTGAAGCAAAGCAAGCAATAGTCATAGATTATGCTACAGGTAAAGTGTTGTTGGCAAAGAATGCTGATGAGCATATGTTTCCCTCATCAATGACCAAAATAATGACATCTTATCTTATTGAGGAGAAAATTCAAAAGGGCGAGGCATCGTTTGATTCGCATTTTATTGTAAGTGAGAAAGCTTGGCGTATGGGAGGGTCAAAGTCTTTCATGCCTCTAGGTGAAATGGTACGTCTTGAAGATATTCTAAATGGTATTATTGTTCAATCAGGAAATGATGCTTGTATTGTAGCTGCTGAAGGATTGTACGGAACGGAAGAAAATTTTGTTGAGGCTATGAATTTACAAGCACAGAAAATAGGTATGAAGGATACTCATTTTGTTAATGCTAGTGGTTGGCCAGCAGAAAATCACTATAGCACCGCCTATGATCTTGCCATACTTAGTATGGCTCTTATTAAAAACCACCCGGAATTTTATCATATTTATAGTAAAAAATATTTTACTTTTGGTAAAGATCAAAAAGGTCGACCTATTACTCAAGGAAATCGTAATCTTTTATTATACAAAGATATTGGATGCGATGGTATTAAAACCGGTTTTACTGATAATGCGGGTTATGGCATGGTCACATCATGTATAGATGATGGGCGTCGCTATATTATGGTTGTTAACGGTCTTAGTTCTATGAAAAAGCGAGCGGATGAATCTCTAATGCTATTAGATTGGATTAAGCAAAACTTTATTCACAAAAAGTTTTATGCTAAAGGTGATATAATAGAAGAAATTAATGTATGGCTTGGTGTACAGGATAAAGTGCAACTTGTAGCAGCAGAAAAGTTATCAATGGTTGTGCCACGTTCTAACCAAGAAAAAATTGATATAAAAATATCGATACCGCCAACTGTTTCAGCTCCTTTAAAGGCTGGGGATATTGTTGGTAAAATAACTGTAATTGTTGACAATGATGTTCAAGAAATAGCTCTTCTTGCTAAAGAATCCATTGACAAAGTAGGGTTTTTGAAGAGAATAGTTTGTTACTTTAATTATTTATTTTTTAACAAATAATTTGGTAATTGGCATTTTACTAAACTTATAATATTTATAATTATGACAGAGATAATCGATTCACAAGATTTAATTGACACTATCAGTAAACTTGAGAAGCTAGAGGAAGAGAAAAACGAGTTAACTGATCTAATAAAGGATGCTTATGAAGAAGCTAAACATAAAGGCTATGATATTAAGATAATTAAGCATGTTCTGAAACTTAAGAAAAAAGACAAAGATGATCTTGCTGAAGAAGATAGCCTAATAGAAATATATCGTGGAGCGTTGAATATTTAACAATTATAGTCAAACCATTAACTTTTACGTATCTTTAAAAAGGCTAATACAAATAGCATGCTAAATAAGGTAGTGAATAAAAAAAGATTGGACCAATCCATATAGTTTGCACAAATACCGGATAAACAGGATAAAATAATACGTACAAAGGAGCTAAAAGAAGAAATAATTGAGTATTGCGTGGCGATCAATTCGCCATTACATAAACTAGAAAGATAAATAATAAGAGTGGTATTACCAAGTCCGCAACAGAAATTCTGTACAGTAATTGTTATAGTAAATATAACTAGATCATGATCTACTATAGATAAAAACATTAGCATTAAGGGGGATAGTAATTGTAGAATACCGCATATTAGTAAACCTCGAGATATCCCTACTTTTGTAGTTAGAATACCGCTAATAATTCCCCCTAAGGTCATTAGCATGAATCCATAGGTTTTTGAAATAGAGGCAATTTCTTGGGAGGTAAAGGACAAGTCAATAAATAAGGGAGAGCTCATTGCCATAGTAATTGAATCGCTTGCTTTATATAGAAAGACAAACAGCATAATGAATATCCAATTTGGATGGTGTCGTTTTAATAATAGTAAGCTATCACCAATGATTTTAGAATATTGGCTAAATGAAATTAAATTAGTAAAAATATGTTCAGTTTTTTTTGTAGCAGGCTCTTGCATGCATAAGATTATTAGTGGGGCAGCCATTGTTATAAAAAAGGTACATAGATATACGCAATACCAATTAAAGAAGCAAGAGACATATAATGCTCCTGTACTATTAATCAGCATTCCTATGCGAAAACCAGTGCCACTGAAAGTTGTAGCAACTGAAAGCTCTTCCTTTGTTGCAGAGCGTTCTATACGATAGGCATCTAAAATAATATCTTGAGTTGCCGCACAACAGGAAATAGTAAAATTTAAAATGGCAGTAATAACGATGTTAACAGGGGGAGCTATAATTAAAAATCCACTAGTAGTAACTAATAAACATCCTTGTACAGCTAGTGCCCATCCTCGACGTTGACCAAATTTTTTACATATAATAGGTACAGAATATTTATCAATAAATGGTGCTAATATTGGTTTTAGGCAATATGGCATAGAGGTTAGAAACATTAAGCCAATAATATCAGTTGAATATCCTGCTTGTGATAATTGGTAATGAATAGTAAATGTGACCAATGAAAAATTTCCCCCCGCCACTATACCTAGCAAGAAGAAACAAATAAAATAAGAACTTATGCGATTAGTTAACATTCCGGAGTTATATCCACCTTTTTGGACAGTTATCTAACAAGTCTTCAGTGTTTAATGTATATAGTTAATTCAAGAGAAGTTGGTGACGTTGTCACTCATCGCTCCTAGCCCCAAATTCTCCTGAATTAACTATAGTTAGTCTTGGAAGATTAAATATCACAATTTCCTTCTTATTTCAATATAACATCTGCAATTAAGTTAATTAAACTCGATAATCAAGTTTTTTTTGCAGATTTGAATAAAATATAGGACAATGGTTGTCATCCCTGCGAAAGCAGGTATCTAAAAATACCCTGAGGTATTATAGATTCCCGCTTACGCGGGAATGACAAGGGAAAGAAGCGGGAATGATAATAGTGAACGGGGATGGCAATAGTGTTTGTTATGCGGGTGAGTTATATATTATATATCAAATCTTAGCCCAGCAATTATGTTATGAGTTTGATAACTAGTTTTATTTATTTCAACATCATTACATTTTGAAAATTTTGTTTGCCCATAATCTGCCAAGATATAGGCAACATCAATCCTTGCCTTTTCATTTAAACTAACAGACACTCCAGCAATTAGCTGATAAGCAAAATTATTAGCCTTCCTATTAACTGAAGAATATTTTTGCAGTGGAACAAAATTTGCAGCAGTCGGAGCATCACGACCATAGTACCCTACAATTTTTGTAATAAATACTCTGCAAAGGTATTGTATATGGGAGGTTGAAGTAGTATAAGAGTGTATTTTCTGACTATGCACAATATACTACTTCAGTCACTGATACTAAACTTTTCTTGGAAAAAATCAAGGCTAGAATGTCTTTCTGGAATGATTATGAGTCTAATTGAGAATTGCTCCGTTAGCGGTAAAAACATGGCACTTGGAATTAAGAGTGAAGCTAAACATAGCTCTAGAATTCAAAGAA
>NZ_MWZE01000032.1 GCF_002259525.1 Rickettsia endosymbiont of Culicoides newsteadi
GTTGTGATGATTCCAAAAATTGGCAAAGGTGATAAAGCGATGATTATCGAGTATAAAATTGCTAAATCCTTAGAAGATTTAGCTGATATAGCTAAATCTGGTTTACAACAAATTATTAATAAAAAATATGATAGTAAAATAAAAGAGCATTCACATGTAAAACAAATATTAAAAATTTCTATGGCATTTTGTGGAAAAAATATGGAGTTAGAATATGAAGTAACGAAGCTCTAATGATGAGCGTAAGCACTTGTATAATAAGCAATTGGGTATCTGACTGGGTTCGGAAATTGTTCACTACGCCCCGCCAGTTACTTATTACCCTTCCAGGGATTTTGTAATTTTATAAAGCAATTCATATGCTCCATATATGCTCCTTACGAATTGGAAAATAAAGAGTATATTTGTCCTCAACCCCTCTTTAGTATTGCTGTTCAGCTGGAGGGATTATGCAACAAATAGTCAACTCTTCCTCCATCCATACCGATATTATATCTTCTTGTATTGGTCAACAGATGGCTGGTTAAATGGATCGATTTTTAGGTAATTAGCAATTAGCATAGTACTAAACATTGTATGGATAATTTGATCTATAATTGCATACTCATCGATATGTACAAAATTCTCTAGCATCACTGGTCGCTTGACTTGCACTAATGCATTATATATATTGTTAGCATGAGCAGCTAAACTCCTCGCAATCTCTGAGTTCTCTTTATTGTTAGTAATAATTTTATAAAATTTATCATCCGGACCTTCTAAATAAAGTTGCAACTGACTATGCTGATCGAATGTCCCTTTGGCAATTATAGGGGTTATACCAAAGCCATTCTTACCAAGTGATTCAGCTGTAATTTGTTGTTGCCATCTACATAAACCATCTAATTGGTAACTGTAATTAAACATAACTAACATATGTCTATTTAAAGAATATTGATTGAGGTAATACGCAGCTATCTCACAAATATTATAGTCAATTGATGAGAAGTTGGTGACGTCGTCGCTCAATGCTCGCCTATTATTTATAGGTGTCGCTCTATCGCTCCTGCTATCTACTTCTCCTGAATTGACTATAGAGCCATCAAGGATAATATCTGATATTTTCTGGGAAGCAGCTGCAACAACTTTGCCTACATCAACTCCTGCAATTGCTGCTGGTAGTAAAGAGGCGTTAGAAATTATACCAAATCTTCCACTGCTTACATTATCATGCTCTAAACAATTTGCACCAAAAGATTTTGCTAAATTATATAACAAATTATTACTAAACGGTACTGTTACATAAACATTTTGAGAAGGAACGTGCAAAACTTCTAAAACATACTTAGTTAATAAATAGGTTTCATTGGTATTCCCAGACCTACTCAATGAAAAAAACACTGCCTTATCTAAGTTAACTACTGCCAATTTTTTATCAATTGCTAACTGATCTAAATTATCAAGATATATTAGCCTTTTAGTGGTTACTGCCTTCATACTTAGCAATGCCCTAATATTTAGGCAAGATGCACCAAAACCTATAATAATCACAGTATCATATTTTGCAGTAAGCTGAACGGCAAGATTCTTTATTTGATCTTGCTTAATCAGGTCAAACCTTAAGAAATCATATTTATTGGATTTAATCTGTAAAAGAAGATCGTTATATAGTTTGCTCAGCATTTAATCTCCGCTTAATAGATTTCCCCGCTTCTCGTTGTCATTCTTAGCAATGGCGAGAGTCTAGCCCCCTGCTTACGCAGGGGTGACACCACAACTGTTGAAAGTTAGAAGGTAAAGCGGGTTTTAGATAGGTTTTCTGTCATTGCGAGGCCACGCAAGTAGGTCGTGGCAATCCATCTTTGGTTACTTTTATGGATTGCTTCGTCGACCTAAGGTCTTTCTCGCTAATAGACGTTGACCACATACGATTTTTAAACTATCCGGTCTAAAACCGCTTCCTCTTCTAACTTTCAACAGTTGTGGGGTGACATTAAGTCGAGCAGGAATGACACTAAGTTGAGCATAAATGACATCCTTGCGTGTAATGTTAGCCCGGTTCTTTACACCTTTCATGTTAAAAATGTGTAGAGAACTTTAGATGGAAAGTTTGTTTCTCATCATAAGGTCGCTTCTTAATTGGCCAAGCCCAATCCATTCTGATAGGGGCAAAGCGAGTGACCCAGATAAAGCCAACTCCAACAGAAGCCCGAAGCGACTTATCATTATAAAAACTATCAGCTTTATAGGTACTTTTAGAATTTAATCTTACCCCCCACAGACTACCAGCATCTATAAAAACAGCACCAGTCAAATTAAAGTCTTCTGGTAAACCAGTCGGAAAATTAAGTTCTGTTGAAACTGTATAATATTTTTCTCCACCAAGACCTTCATTTGTTCTTTTCTCTCTAGAACCTATTCCACTGGCAGCAAATCCTCTAAGACTATAATCACCCAAATTAAAGCGATCAGAAATTCTAACAGTTTTACCTCCAACACCCATGATATTACCGACACTACTAGCAATTTTCAAAGTAAATTTATTATTGATAAAAGATTTAAAATACTTACCGTCTAGTTCATGTTTTAGATATTTATTATTACCTCCAACACCAGCAAATTCCTGGGTACCACTTATAACGTAACCATTTTTAGGAACAATCCTACTATCAAGTTGATCATAAGTGATAGTATGCCCAATAGCAGATGTTACGAATTTTCCCATTTGTTCATTTAAGAATATAGAACCCGGATTGCCTGGAGAGCTTAATACTTCTCTTTTAATAGTATGGTCAATTTCATGACTTAAATCTTCGGCAATATCATAACCAAGAGAGGTTTTGAGTCCTATAGATTTTAACGTATAATTTTGATCTCCTTGTGAAAGGAATGAAGTGCCACGACCGCTATAATTATTGAAAGCATTGAAACCTAGCGATAAGTCTTTATCAAGAAAATGAGGCTCGGTTATGCCGCCATAGTAGCTAATACTTTTTTTCCCTACTTGCACTCCAGCATTTAACAATTTTCCGGTACCAATTAAATTGCGTTCTAAGAATGATATACGTCCAAATGGTCCGCCTGCTGTATTATAGCCAGCATCAAAACTAATTGATGACGTTGATTTTTCCTCAACATCAATATTAATATCATATTTATCTTTTCGTTCTGTGGGCGTGACGCTAATAAGTACTTTTTCAAAATAATCTAAATTACGTAAATTTCGATCACCTTTCTCAATATAAGAACGATTAAATATATCTCCTTCAGAAATTTTAAATTCTCGCCTAATAACTTTATCTTCAGTTTTTAGATTATTAGTAATATTAATTTGATTAATATATACTTTATCTGCCTTATCTATCACAAATTTAACATCGACAGTATGATCTGGATTTTTACCACTTATATCAGGATAAACACTAATTCCTGGATAACCTTGACTGGCAAAATATGCAGTAAGTTTATTAGTTATTTTATTTAAACGATTAATATTGAATGTTTCACCGGAAGTAACATTAATATATTTGTTAATTTCATTTAGATCAATATTAGGCAGTTTATTGTCAATAGTAATGTTGCCCAATTTATATTTTGCTCCTTCACCAATAGAATAAGTGATGGTAAAATATTCCTTGGTTGGATTTAGCTCTGCTGTAGCAGAAATAACGCGGAAATCGGCAAATCCTACTGATTGATAAAATTCCTTTAGTAATTCTTTATCATACGCCAAACGATCTGGATCATAGGTATCATTAGTTTCTAAAAAACTAAACCATTTCGATTGTTTGGTTAGGATAACAGATTGCAGTTCATTAGTACGATAATTATTATTTCCTTGGAAATAAATTTGTTTAACTGTTGTTTTAGGCCCTTCTGCAATATCAAAAGTAACTCTTACTCGATCATTCTCAAGCTTTTCAATTTGTGGGGTGACAGTTGTCGAATAACGACCGGAACGTTTGTACATCTCCTTAATCTTCTCGACATCCAGTTGGATTTTAGCCCGACTCATTGATTCACCGGCCATAGTAAGCATTTCCTTCGATAATACAGAGGTTTTGATTTTAGAATTACCTTGGAATATTACCTTAGCAATAAAAGGAGTTTCTGAAACAGTAACTATCAAATTACCACCACTTACTAGTCTAATAGTTATATTCTCAAATAAAGATGTTGCGTAAAGATTTTTGATTGCTTCATCTGCTCTTGACGAACTATATTCTTCTCCAACTTGAAGCTTTAAATAATTTTCAATAGTTGAGGTTTCAATCCTTTTGTTACCTTGAATAGTTATTTCTTTAACATACTCAGCTGATAAAGCGGAGATATTATATAAAATAGTTGTTGCCAAAATAGCTATTTTAATAGTTGGTTTGACTTTTATTTTCACAAGAACCTTCTTTTCTTTAATATTTTAATTTTAGAGTAACGGATATGGTTAACTTAATTATTTAAAAACTAAGTTTTTTATATCATTTGACAGAGAAATTACAATAAGAAAAATAATTATCCCTATACCTAATCTTAGTATAACATTTTTTATTGCCCCACTAAGTGTTTTACCAAAAATTATTTGATATATTATAAATACTAAATGTCCACCATCCAGAACTGGAATTGGTAGCAAATTAAGTAAACCTAGATTAATTGATATCATAGCAACAAATAGGGCAAAGCTTGCTACTCCTTGTTCTAAAGATTTTCCTGATTCTTGGGCAATGGTAATTGGCCCACCAATTTCATTTAATGATCTTGTCCCCATTAACATTTGTCCAAAATGTCCTAAAATTAAATTTGAGATATAAATAACGTCTACGGATCCTTGATAGATACTTTGAAAAATATTCATTTTAATATAAATAGGCTCATTTTTAGCAATAATTCCTATATAAGGTCTTTTTAGATTAGGATGATTATCTAGTTTTTTCTCTACCGGAATTATAGAAATGTCTATAACCTCACCATTTCTGTCAACTAAAAGATGGAGAGGCTTGATTCCACTGGTTAATAGGTTGTTTTGTAAATCGGCGATACTGTTAATTTTATTATTATTCACTATAATAATTTTATCGTTTTTTGTAAGTCCAGCTAGTTCTGCAGGGGAATTAGCTACCACTTCACCAATTATTGGTGGTATCTCTATTTGACCGTGAGAAAAATAAATAGTTGTGAATATTACAATGGCTAAAAAGTAATTAGCTATAGGTCCAGCGGCTACAATTAAGAATTGGGCATAGAGAGGCTTGCTAAGAAAGGCGTAATGTGACGGATTCGGATGCTCTAAAGAACCGGATTCCCAAGATTTGGGTTTTTTGTATGTTGCAGGGTCAAATCCATAAATTTTAACGTAACCCCCGAAGGGTATGGCGCAAATTTTCCATTTTACGCCATCTTTGTCTATTTTAGAGAATAGTTCCTTGCCAAAACCTATCGAGAATTCCTCAACCTTTACCCCAAACATTTTAGCTACGTAATAATGACCAAACTCATGAACAAATACTAATAGGCTGATGGTCAGAATAAATCCGAATATTGATAACATACAACTCATTATTTTTTTAAGAGGTTTACTAAGTTATACTTTTTTGCTATAGGTAATAGATTAAATATGTTACAATACTGTTGAAAAATTTTATGACCTCAGCCAAAATTAACACCAAAACGATAGCACGCATTGCTGCGGTACAAGCAATTTATCAGTATAAACCGGAAGATCCTAAGTGCAACATAGAAAAAATCATACAGCAAATTATTCAATTCTATCAAGATGAGAGAGCGGCTAATAGTTTAACAACCAATCTAACAGCTAGTTTAAATAAACCAATAAAAGTAAAATTAAGTATAAGCCATTTTGAATTGTTAGTAAAGTCTGTAGTTGTAAATCTACCTCAAATTGATAAGATGATATCAAGGCATTTAACAGCTGAATGGCAAATTACTAGCTTACCTGTTCTGCTTCTTGCTCTTCTGCGTGTGGCAATTTGTGAATTACAATTTTTTCCAAATGTACCGAATAAAGTGGTAATTAATGAATTCACCGACATTACAAATGATATGTTGAGCGAGGGCGAGGTTGGTTTTGTTAATTCTGTATTGGATAGAATTGCTAAAATATCTAGCGAAAACTTTGAAGAGATTGCCGATCATGACATCTAACATATCAGGTTTTAGAGGTAAATTTGTTGCCGTTAAAACTGCAAAAAGGCGAAAAACTTCATCAAAAGAGTGGCTTGCACGCCAATTAAATGATCCTTACGTTGCTAAAGCCAAGCTTGATGGTTACAGATCCAGGTCAGCTTATAAATTGCTGGAAATTCATGAGAAGTTTAATTTGTTAAAACCAGGGATGAAATTAGTTGATTTAGGGGCTGCCCCAGGAGGGTGGAGCCAGGTTGCTGCCAAAATTATTAAATCTAATGATTCTCGTATAGTTAATTCAGGAAAATTGGGTAGCAGGAGTGATGGAGCAACGCCCACTAATATGATAATTGCTGTTGATTTGCTTGAGATTGAGCCAATTGTTGGTGTAGATTGTTTGCAAAAAGACTTTTATGCCGAAGATACTGAAGAGACTATTATAAAAATGCTAGATGGTAAGGCTGATATTGTAATGAGTGATATGGCTGCGAACACAACAGGTCATGCAACAACAGATCATATTCGAACTCTTGATTTATGTGAATATGCCCTTGATTTTGCCTTAAAAGTTTTAAAGCCGGGAGGGCATTTTATTGCTAAAATTTTTCGAGGTGGTACAGAAAATAGTGCCTTGAACAGAATTAAACTTAATTTTCATAAGGTTAAGCATTTTAAACCATCTTCTAGCCGTAAAGAGTCAGTAGAGATCTATTTAATCGCTCTAAGTAGGAAATCTGTATAATTTTCGCTTAAAAAAGTACCAAGAATAATAAAGTACAAAAGTCCCAACAACAGTATATGTAGAAAATAGAAAACCTTGGCCATCATAAAGTCCATGTGCTATATAAGAAGATAAAGCTCCAGAATAAATACCAATAGCACACATAGTGAAATATATTGCTAGTGCGGTTCTCAAATCTTGGGCTTCAAATTTACCGGATAATATTAATATATTACAAATAAAAATAGCACATAAACATACACCAATTGTAGAAAGGAGATAGATGTTGCCTATTAAAGTGACCCCATAGTGGGGTAAAAGAATAAAGCTGGCTAAGAGGATAATCATCAGTATTAAGTTAGCAAGATATTTATTGATTATTTTTAATGATAAAATAACAGGTGATATCAAGAAAAATATACTCATAAGAGTATAATGGGAAATAGTGTCTATCTTTGATACAGGAAAGTGTTTTTCTAAAGCAAATTCCTCATAATACCACAATATATCGAAAGTAATGTAAGATACCATAAAGCCTGTTAGAACCTGTAATTCTATGTTCTCAATTAAAAATGAAAATCTAGAAACTAAAATTGTATTTTTGTTAATATTATCTCTTTGTAAGCAAGTTATAATAATAAAACTATAAAGTGATACGCATAATAATAACCCATTTGTCGCTGATTCTAGAAATTCGGCTAGTAAATCAACGGTAAATTGTCCAGCTATCCATAGCAAAGAAAAGATAATAAGAGCAAAATATTTATAGTATTTATAGTTATTGGTTAATTCCACTATTTTGATGATAGTAGTGGTTATGTAAGTGTAGTAGGCGGATGCCATTATAATAAAATTGATTTTAAGGATGGTGTAATCCTTGATCATAATTAGGTTTAATATACCTATTATCAGTAAGATTAAACTAATAATGGTAGTTTTGTTGTCACTGATTTTATTAATTAATGGGGTTAAGAATAAACCAGCTATTATATAACCTAACATTTCGATTGATTCGATATGATCTAGCTGATCTCCAGATAGGCCTTTACTTATTAAAAAATCTGGTATTACTAGTGCATTGATGTAAGTAATACATGCGAAAAGAAATACACTAATAAATAATAGCAAAGCTGTTTTTAAATGATTATCTTGGGTCATAAATAATTGTTTGCTAAACTAGATTACATCGTATATAAATTTCTTAATAGAGAGGCGTTTAAGAAGTTTGTGTAATCAAAAGTACATTAGCTTATTCATTAAAATTTGTCTAATTAATTTTATTATGACCATGAATAAAATTTAGGTTTATAGAACAGCGAATTTGCGTAAGATGGCTAAGAAATTTCTAATGGTAGTTATTTATTAGGTTAGTGTACTTAAAACGATATGAATGTTTTTTAAATTTGTCATAATAAATAGATATTGTTTAATGTTGCTAGGTTTGCAAAATATTAGAGATGTACCTAGAAATTTACGAGTAAAAAATTAATGAGTAAGAAAATTATAGTTGATGCTAACTTTCCTAATGAAACAAGGGTAGTATTACTAAATCATAATAATAATATTGAAGATATTGAATATGAAACTGCGATAAAACAGCAAAACAAGGGCAATATATATCTTGCAAAAGTTATAAGAGTTGAACCAGCCTTGCAGGCTGCCTTTATAGATTATGGTCCTGACAAGAGTGGATTCTTACCTTTTACTGAAATTAGCCCATATTATTATAATATACCAGCATCCGATCTTAAATCTTTGCCTTCTATAAACAAATTACAAGAAATCTCTCTTTCAGATATTACCCAAGATGATCTTGTGGAGTCTGAAACAAAGAGAAATTATAATCTGATAATAGATAGTGAAGAAATTGATTTAAATGCTATAGAAAGATTAGTGGACGAAAAAATTCAGGTAGAATTTAATTTAGATGTTCTAGATAATGACATTGAAACAATAAATGTTGAGAGAAGTGATAAAGATGAAGAGAATAAACAAAAGCAATACAAAATTCAAGAAGTAATAAAAAAGGGGCAGATTCTGCTTGTGCAAGTTACCAAAGAAGAAAGAGGTAATAAAGGAGCGTCGTTTACCACCTTTATGTCTCTTGCTGGGAAATATTGTGTTTTAATGCCTAATACGCCCTCCCAGAATGGTGTATCACGTAAGATATCCAATGCTGATGAACGGAGGAGGCTTAAGAATATTGTTAGTAAAATAACTTCAAATAATAGTAGCAGCGTATCAAGTATTATAATTCGTACGGCTGGTGCTGGATGTACTACTTTAGACATCAAAAGAGATTATGATTATTTAGTAAAATTATGGAATAAAATTAGAGAGAGTACCCTTAAATCTATAGCTCCATGTTTTATACATGAAGAAGATGGGCTGATCCAAAAAGTCATCCGGGATATGTGTGATCATACGGTTAAAGAATTGATAATACAGGGTAGTGAATCATATCAAAACGCTGTAAGATTCATGAAGGATATATTACCTACCGATATTGGTAAGCTCAAAGAATACAAAAGTAAAGTACCAATTTTTACAAAATTTGTTATTGAGGAGCAGCTAACTAAATTATATCAGCCTGTTTTTGCTTTACCTTCCGGTGGGTATATAGTAATAAATCCAACAGAAGCCCTTATTTCAATTGATGTTAACTCAGGCAGAGCAACTGCTGAGAAAAATATTGAAGAAACGGCGTTAAAGACCAACTTGGAAGCTGCCAGAGAAATTGCTCGGCAAATTAAATTAAGAGATTTATCAGGCTTAGTAGTTATTGATTTTATCGATATGTATGATGCTAGAAATCGTAGAATTATTGAGAGATCTTTTAAGGAATTTCTAAGTCGAGATCGGGCAAGAATTCAAACTGCTAATATTAGCCAATTTGGTTTGCTTGAGATGTCTCGGCAAAGATTAAGACCATCATTTTTGGAATCGAATTCATCGATTTGTTCATATTGTAATGGCAAAGGGCTTGTTAGAGCAGATGAGTCAAATGCTATGTTAATTTTACGTACGATAGAGAATGAAATTTTTAATGAAAATATCGATCTAGTAAATGTTTTTGCTAATATTCATTCAGTCATCTATTTACTGAATAATAAGCGTTCAGAAATATCTCTAATTGAAGAAAAATATAATTTAAAGTTAAGGTTCCATGTTGATCCATCTGCCACTTCTGATAATTATTCAATTGAAAAAATAAAATTGCCAAAAAAATCTAGCCATGCTGGGGCTACTAGTAAACCATTAATTCAAAATCAGTCTTCTAATTATCAAGAGGAAAAGATTAATAAAGAGCCACCTACTAGTTCAAATCCTAATAGAAAGAAGCAAAAATGGAAAACTCCTGATAAGTTAGAAGCTAGTAGTGAGTTAAATAAAAATGTAGAAATAGCAATTGATAACGAAAAAATTGATAAAGAGGTTGTTGAGTCTAGTCAAGAAACTGATAAGGCATTAGTGGTAACTGAGTTGGACAATGAAAATGTTGTTGATACCATTAAGTCAAATCGTAAATATATTGATAAGAAATCAAGTTATACTCGTCCCCCTAGAAGGCGTAACTATAATAAAAACAAAGTGGCTGATAATGGGCAATCTCAGGAATTAGCTAAACAGGAGGGGGCTAATAGTTGATAAAGAGTAGCTTGAGTTTATTATTAATCGTCACTTACTTGTTTTTATGTACCTCTTGTAGTTTAAGACCTGTATATAGTAATAAATATAGTTTACAAGAATTAAGCCAATTAAGTGCTATTGAAGTTGAGCCAATAGACTCTATTGCTGGGGCAGAATTTTGTTACTATTTGTCTAGTATTCTACCAAAATCTACAACATCAACAACAAAGTATTTATTAAAGGTAAAATTTACCAACAAAATTTTACCGCTTATTATTAAAAAAAATTCTGATGTGTTAAGAGAAACAGTAAGTCAAACTATTCAATATAGGTTAGTTGATGTTGTGACTAATCAACAGGTTACCTCAGGAACATTCCGTCATGTGACCTCTTATAGTACAGCTTCTTCACCTTATCATAGTTATTTAGATAATGATAAGGCATTGGAAGACCTTACAAAACAAGGGGCGAATGAGATACTGGAAAGATTAATTTTATATTTTAAACAAAATATCATTAAAGCAAAATAGCATTAAAGATGAAATTCTATCTATCACAAACTATGCAGCTACTTGATAAGGTAGAAAATGGACAAATTAAGGCTCTGTTACTTTATGGTCCAGATAAAGGGTATATAGATAAAGTTTGTAAAGCCTTAGTAAAGAAATTTGATTTACTAAAAACCTCTATAGAGTATTCAGAGATTAAATCTCGGCCGCTTGAAACTTTAGTTAATACCCAAAATTTCTTTATGCAAAAACAATTGATTACTGTAAGATCAGTTGGAGAATCTATAGATAAATCTTTAAAACTTGCTCTTAGTAAAGATTCAATACATTTCTTAGTGTTTATTGCTGATGAATTATCAACTGCTTCTAGCATACGTAAGTTCTTTGAAACGGAAACTTATTTGGCTTCTCTAGCTTGTTATCATGATGATGAACAAAAAATTGCTAAGATAATTTTACATAAATGTAATAGTGTAGGGAAGGTTATAAAAGAAGATGCTGTTAACTATTTAGCAACTCGCCTAAAAGGTGACCATCAAATGCTAGTTAGTGAAATCGATAAATTAACATATTTTACATTTGATAAAGAGCAAATTACTTTAGATGATGCACGGCAGGTAGTTAGTGATGATTTTATGGGAAATGGGGATAATTTATGTGCTTGTTTTTCCTCAAAAGATGCTGATAATTTTTTACAAGAATTCAATAAATTAAAACAACAAAATATTAATGAAGTGCTAATTATCAGAGCATTAATCAGATATTATCTAAATTTATACATCATATTGAGTAAGTTAGAAATTGGTATTGATATAGATGTGGCGGTAAAATCACTATCCCCACCAATTTTTTATAAATATGTGGCAAGTTTTAAAAAAGCTGTAAATAAGCTTAAATTAGAGGATTGTATTAAAACACTGAAACATTTGCAGCAAGCAGAAATTGATTACAAGCTAAATCCAGTTGGCTTTGATATATATCAACAAATTTATGTTAAAGTTAATCCGATTAGTATTTAACCAAACTCACAAACGTTATTGCGAGAAGCTACTTTAGTAGCGACAAAGCAATCCATAAAAGTAACCAAAAATGGATTGCCACGACCTACTTGCGTGGTCTCGCAATGACTTATAAGCCTATAACTTGTAATCGCGAGCGTATGTGAGCATGGTAATCCAGAAGCTTGTCAATTGCTTCGCTGCTTTACGGTTTTACTCGTAATGACAGCATGATACCAATAGTTAGATATGGTCTGGTATTTTAGAATGATCCCCTACTAAAACTGGTAAATCTTCCCAAACATCGAGAACAGGCTCTGCATTAGATGATACATTAAGAAGGTCAAATTTATTCCACTCTGAAAATTCGACTGAAGATGCTTGAAGAATAGGAGAGCTTATAGAAGGACGAGGACTCTTACAATTATTCTTAGGAGGAGAAAATGAACGATATAGCTTATTAAACCTGCTTATAGGAACCGCATCATTGCATGTATTTGGATCATTATAGAGAACGTTCGCTGAGCTGTGTCAGTATAGAATATCATAGTTTAAAATTCAACCTATCAGGGAAGAAAATATCTAGCTGGGAAACGGTTACCGCCCAATCTGGGATTGGCATATTCCACTTTGCTGTAATCTGTTTTATAGCACAAAAAACCAATTTGAACAAGGCATTTTCACTTG
>NZ_MWZE01000033.1 GCF_002259525.1 Rickettsia endosymbiont of Culicoides newsteadi
ATCTAATCAATGTTACGGTGTATACGAAGATATCGTTGCTAATGCTTGCTATGCCTGGAATCAACTTAGTAAAAATGCAACTTTAGTAAAATCAATTATGTATAGAGAGTGGATTAATATACCGCGTTAATTATTTCAATTGGTATAATTGGCAACTCGTGTTATTTTGCAACAATTTCGTGGGGATACATCAGCTCGCAATGACTTTGGAGAATTGCGAGATGTTAGTCGGGTTAGCAATCCGAAACAACAATAATAATTTATTTAATCTAGACATCTGATGAAACTTAGTCTAATCTCCTTTAATTTACTTGATATTATTACTTAAATTAACTTAATTATGGATAATCTAAACCAAATATTAGAATCTGCTCAAAGCAGTATCGAGGCAACTCAAACTTTATCAGGATTACAACAAATTAGGGTAGAGTTTCTTGGCAAAAAAAGTTTACTCACTCAAGAAATGAAAAAACTGGGCGATCTTGAACCAAATGATCGCAAAAAGTTAGGTGAGATAGTTAATCTGCTTAAAGAGCAGATTAGTAATTTGCTACAAGCAAAACAAACTATTTTGGAGGAATTTGAATTAAATAAGCAATTTGCTGAAGAAAAGACAGATTTAACCATTCCAGCTAGACAGCACAAGAAGGGGAGTATTCACCCAATTACCCAAGCTACCGAAGAATTAATTCAAATATTTGCAAAATTTGGGCTAACCATTAAGGATGGTCCAAATATCGAAAATGACTGGTATAATTTCACTGCCCTCAATTTTTATGAAGACCACCCTGCCAGACAGATGCATGACACTTTTTACCTAAAAGCAAAAGAAGGAGCCGATCCTCTGTTACTACGTACACACACTTCAACAATACAAATTAGAACCATGCAAAATGATAAACCGCCTTTTAGGTTTATTGCTCCTGGTAGAACTTATAGATCAGATTCCGATATGACACATACACCAATGTTCCATCAGATTGAAGGTCTAGTACTCGATGAAAATATTAATATGGGGCATTTAAAATACCTTATCACGGAATTTATCAAAGACTTTTTTGAACAAACAAATATTGAAATACGTTTTAGACCAAGTTTCTTCCCATTTACTGAGCCATCTGCCGAAGTGGATATTAAGATGCCCGATAGCAATAAATGGCTTGAGGTACTTGGTTGCGGTATGGTTCATCCAAACGTTCTGAAAAATGTTAATGTAGATAGTGATCATTATCAAGGGTTTGCTTTTGGGCTAGGTGTTGAACGTTTTGCTATGTTAAAATACGGGATCAAAGATCTTAGGCAATTTTTTGAAGGAGATATAAGATGGTTAAAACACTATAATTTCTCTGCTTTTGATATACCAACTCTAGCTGGGGGGTTAACAAGATGAAATTTACTCTATCATGGTTAAAAAAATTCTTAGATACAGATGTTTCTGTTACAGATATTGCTGAACGCTTGACTATGATCGGTCTAGAAGTAGAAGAAATCGTAGATAGAAGGGCGGAGCTAAAAGATTTTGAAGTAGCTCACATACTAGCTACTAAACCCCATCCTTCGGCGGATAAACTTAAGATATGTCAAGTCCAAACTAATGAAGGAATTTTACAGATAGTTTGCGGAGCAAGTAATGCTAGGGAGAATATTAAAGTAGTATTGGCAAAAATTGGTTGTGAAATTCCAAATGGTAAATTTAAAATTAAAGAATCGGTAATTCGTGGAGAAAAAAGTTGTGGTATGCTATGTTCGGAAGAGGAATTATTACTTGGTACTAATTCAGAAGGTATCATAGAACTACCGCAAGAGGCTAAAGTAGGCGAGCCACTTATACAATATTATGGGTATAACGATCCTGTCTTTGATATTAATGTTACCCCCAATCGTGGCGATGCTCTTGGCGTCTATGGTATAGCTAGAGATCTTGCTGCTAGTGGTATTGGTACACTTAAAGAACTAGAGATAGCGGAAATTGCCGGAGAATTTAAATCTAGCTTGAGTTTACAAGTAGAAAATAAAGAGGCGTGTCCTTTATTCGGATTTCGAGAAATAAGAAATTTACAAAATAGGCTAAGCCCTGATTGGTTAAAACAATTATTGCAAAATATTGGCATAAAACCAGTTTCGGCTATAGTGGACGTTACTAACTACATATCATATAGCTTCGGACAACCAATGCATGCCTATGATAGAAGTAAATTATCAGATAATATCCAAGTTACAACTCTTAAAGAAAAAACTAAATTTGCAGCTTTAAATGGCAAAGAATATGATTTAGATGCAGGAGATTTGGTAGTGCAAGATGATGGACAAATACTTGCTCTTGCTGGTATTATAGGGGGGGATAGTAGTAGTTGCGGACTTGAAACGCAAAATATTCTGCTAGAAGCGGCATGTTTTTCTGCTAAATATATTACTAAAACTGGTAGGCATCTGCAGATTGATACTGATTCGCGTTATCGTTTTGAACGTAATATTGATCAAAAATTTACCTTAAAAGCCTTAAATATTGCAAGTAAAATGATTTTAGCTATTTGTGGAGGTGAAATTTCTGATATAGTGTATAATGGGGAACTCAACCTTGAGCAAAAATCCCTGGTCTTCCCTATCAATTGCCTAGCTAAAATAACCGGTCTAAACCTAAGCCAAACCGAGATTTGTGATATTCTAAAGAAACTTGGTTTTATTGTAGTAGATATAGGTGATAGTCTCAAACTTACCATACCCTCCTGGCGACATGACATCACAATTAAAGAAGATATTGTTGAAGAGATTGTTCGTATTTACGGTTATGACAAGTTACAGCCGGTTAAATTACCAGAGATACAACTAGCAAGGATTGTACCTAAAGAACAACGAAGAGTTTCTGATATTAAAAGAATTTTAGCCAGTTGCGGGTATGATGAGGTAGTAACAAACTCATTCATGGATAGTGAAATAGCAAAATTATTTGCTCCAATGAAAGAGGAGCTATTTTTGCTAAATCCTATTAATGTTGATAATAATTATATGCGACCTAGCATCATTGCCAAATTACTTAAATTAGTGCAAAAGAATCTAACAAGATCCATCAAAGATATTGCTTTGATGGAATTGGGACCAATCTTTAACTCTTGCACATCCGATGGCGAATTGATTTTTGCTTCGGCGATAAGATGTGGGCTATATAACGAAAAAGATTGCCATTCTACAGCCCGCCCCGTAGATGTTTTTGACATTAAATCTGACTTAGAAAATGTTTTAAATTATACAGGTTTACCTATTGATAAGTGCCAATTTGCTCCTGTTGATTTACCTTATTACCATCCGACAAACTCAAACATTATAAAACTTGGTAAGAATGTCATAGCATATTTTGGACAAATTCATCCCTCTATATTAAAATATTTTGATATTGACTGCCAGATATTTGCCTTTGAGATAAATATTGCCAATATACCATTTGCTAAAGCAAAATTTGCTAAAAGAGACGAGTTTATTGTTTCCGACTTCCAACCAACCTTTAGAGACTATGCTTTTGTAGTTGATCTAGAACAACCGGTTGGCAAGATAATTGCTTATATCAAAAATTCTAATAAAAAACTGATAAAATCAGTTGATCTATTTGATGTTTATTCAGGAGATAAACTGCCTTCCGGTAAAAAATCGGTGGCAATTAAAGTGCAATTTCAAGCAGATGATCGGACGTTAAATGAAGCAGACTTAAATTTATTAAACCAGGAAGTTATTGCAACTGCTTACGAGAAATTCCAAGGTAAATTAAGAGAATAAATAAAATTTCTGGTAAAGTAACTTTTTTTAGCCGAATACTTGACTTAGTTGGATTAATAAGGTTATATTGTATAATTGGGTATAAGAGTATAAATTAATTTATGAGCATTGTATGAAAAGTGGTAATGAAGATAATAACGAAGGCTTCGCTGTTGCCAATGAAGCTGTGGATAAGGTGGCTGAAGTTGTAATTGCAGTAAATAATGATTTATCAGCTCTTTCTCCTGCGAAACAAGATTTAGAGCATATAGCTGGGGTTCTAGTTGAGGTGGTGAATGTTTTGGAAAAAAGAAACTCACTGCAAAATATAACAGCTAACGATATAAAGGGGTTAGAGGAAAAAGCTGAGAACATTAAAAGCCGTTCATCAATTGGAGCTCAGATAAAGGCATGGGTTGACTCATGGCTTACTCCTCTCATTAACTTTTTAAAATCTCCATTTAGTAAAAAACATCAAGAAAAATTACAGCAAGCAACAGAAGAGTTTGTTAAAGGAGCTGAGGTTATACAAGAACAAGTTGCCAAGGAGCAAGTTGTGGAAAAGCAAATAGCCACAACTATTGCAGCACAAGAAGCACCGGAACAACCATCTGTGAAACCAATTCCTAAACCTAGAACTATAACAGCCCCGTTAGCAGTACCAGAAGTAACTCACTCTATACAAGATGTTGTGCCAGTACAAGCTGTAGTGAGTAATGCTCCAGCTATGCCGCCAACACAGGTAACAACTAGTACTCCGACAGTTATGCCACCACCAGTGCAGGTAACAGTTAATAATGTTCCAGATATTCCACCGCCCCCTCCGCCACCGCCGCCTAATCTTAATACAAAAGTGACACCGGTAGCAAATGTCGATATGGCAAATCATTTGGCAGCCATAAGAGAAGGGATTAAGTTAAAGAGTGTAGCAGATCGACCATTAGGGGAAATAGCTGTAGGTTCAACAAACGATGGTTTGATGGGTGAATTGGGAAAAAGGCTTGCAGCACGGAGAGGAGCTGGTGAAGTTCAAGGCGGCAAAGAACTACCTAAAGCATGGCTTGCAGACCAAGCTAGATTTGAAGAGGCTAGAAAAGAAGAAGCAGCACGCCAGGCTAAACAAGATGCAATAGATGCTCCAAGAATAGCAGCGGCACTAAAAGCCGAAGCAGAAAAGCAAGCAGCAAGTGCAAAACCTACTCCTCCTAAAGTTGAGTTTAATGATGCTGGGGTTCCAATACCACCACCTCCTCCCCCTCCACCTGGACTCTCTGGTATTCAGTCGCCTAAACCAAAATCCCCAACCGCAGAACCAAAGAAACAGGCAAAGCCTGCTCGACTTGCTGTTTGTAAGGATGACATCATGAAAGCGGGAGAAGGGTTGAGGAAAGTTACAATTAAGGAAGATTCTACCCCTAAAAAACCAATAGAAACCCCTATAGTAAATTTTAAAGCAAACCTTAAACCAAGAGGACCCAGCGGCGGTAGGGGGTAAATAGCATAATTGTTGAAAGTTTAAAATAGAGCCAAATTACAACTAAAGATTGTGTGTAAATATAAACTCAGGGTAATTACCATACAAACCCGTCATTGCCAGGAGGTCGCCAGACCACAACTGTTGAAAGTTAGAAGGTAAAGCGGGTTTTAGATAGCTTTTCTGTCATTGCGAGACCACGTAGTGGTCGTGGCAATCCATTTTTGGTTACTTTTATGGATTGCTTCGTCGACCTACGGTCTTTCTCGCAATGACGTTGACCACATACGACTTTTAAACTATCCGGTCTAAAATCGCTTCCTCTTCTAACTTTCAACAGTTGTGAGGAGGTCGCCAGACCGATGAAGCAATCCATTTTTATTCACTTTTTCTTGGATTGCCGCGTCGCCACTTTTAGCGGCTCCTCGCAATGACTTTTGGCAAAGCAGTTCCGTCATTGCGAGCCACCGTAGATGGCGTGGCAATCCATTTTTGGTTACTTTTATGGATTGCTTTGTCGACCTTACGATCTCCTCGCAATGACGTTTTTATCCTGTCATTCCCACATCTAATTTGTCATTCCCGCGTAAGCGGGAATCTAGCCCCCTACCTACGCAGGGGTGACACAAAAATGGATTGCCACGACCTACTTGCGTGGTCTCGCAATGACCTTGCTTAATACTACAGTTGTAGTTTAGATGTGAGCATTCACGATTTTTTTGCTATTTTTTTGTGATGAATAAAAAAACCTGATCACCAAGCGTCATTGCGAGGAGACCGTAAGGTCAACGAAGCAATCCATTATAAAGATTAGCATATGCTTCTCATTCTGTATATAGGGTAGGTCCATACCATTAATTCAGGAGAATTTGGGGCTAGGAACGATGGAGCAACGCCTATAAGTAATAGGCGAGCGACAAGTGACAACGCCCCAACTTCTCATCAATTGACTATAGCATAAATATAATAATCTCTATGTATTCCTTGCACAATCTCATATTTTTTGAGCAATCCCTCTTTAACAAAATTACATCGTTCCAAAACCTTAGTTGAGCGAGTATTATCAGTTATAACAGTTGCTTGGGTGCGAACAATTCCAGCATATTCGATAAACCTTAAAATAGCTTTGATAGATTTCAGCATAATTCCTTTACCCCAAAATTCCGGATCAAGATCGTAACTTATTTCTGCTTTGAGGTGCATTGCAGAAACACTATTAAACCCAACAGTCCCTATAAGTTTATTAGTATCTTTGAGGGAAATAGCCCAGTAAAATCCCCGATGATTATGAAATAAGCTGGACCAATATCTTATCTCATCAGTAGCTTGAGCCGTGTCCGATGGACAATTTTGTTCGGTCAGGAATGGTAGCATTTCTGGCTTATTCATATAGGTAAAATAGTTTTCGGAATCATCACTAGTTAATTCCCTAAGCACTATATTACCTAGGTCTAATACAGGAAATTGATGATATATAGAGTGGTTCAGCATATGTTAGAAAATAATTTATTTTTTATAATTAGCGGGGTCAGTTACATTATTCTCTTCAAAGGCTTTAAGTCTAGTTAAGCATGAAAGACATGTGCCACAAGATAGCCCATCATCTGATGGATCATAACAAGAAATCGTTTTGGAATAATCTACGCCTAATTCTAGACCAGCCTTGATAATTTCTCCCTTTGACATATTTATTAAGGGAGCATGAATGGTAATTTGTTTACCTGACACTCCTACAGCAGTTGCCAGATTATTAAAAGCTGCTAAATATTCCAGACGGCAATCTGGATAATTAGCGGAATCAGTTGCATGTATCCCTATAAAAATATCAAAAGCTCCTATTATTTCACTAAATCCTAAAGCATAACTTAAAAATATGGTGTTACGTGCTGGTACATAAGTAACTGGTATACTCAAATGATTTGAGTATAGATCATTCTGTAATTCACTATGATCTTTATATTTAGGAACTTCTATATCATTGTCAGTAAGAGCTGATCCGCCAAAGTTACGTAAATCAATATTTACAATTTTATGCTGTTTGATGTTATAGTTGTTAACTAATTGCTTAACCTTCTCCAGTTCAACATTATTGCGTTGAGAATAATTGAAACTTATGGCATAAATTTCGTAATTCATTTTTTCCATCATGGCTAGTACGGTAGCTGAATCTGCACCACCACTAACTAAAGATACTGCCTTTTTCATAATAATCTGCATCCGTTTATCATTAATATATATAGCTAATCCGATTAGCACTACTCTGCCTATTAGCGAGCCGTAGTATCACTCGACTAAGCACTTGCAAGTTATCATTCCCACTTCCCTTTGCCCTTCCCGCTTCCCATTATCATTCCCGCGTAGGCAGGAATCTGGATACCT
The DNA here is from genome assembly GCF_002259525.1 of Rickettsia endosymbiont of Culicoides newsteadi. Classification (GTDB taxonomy): domain Bacteria; phylum Pseudomonadota; class Alphaproteobacteria; order Rickettsiales; family Rickettsiaceae; genus Tisiphia. The sequence continues at coordinate 7,601 of NZ_MWZE01000033.1, forward strand.
GCCTACGCAGGTATGACAAAACAGCATTGCTTCATCGCTACTAAGTGGCTTCTCGTAATGACCTATTGGACTTCTATATCTTTGAGTATATAGCAAAATTTTTTTCCACTAAGCTAATTATAGATAATTTTTTAAATATTTTCCAGTATGGCTCTCACTGCAAGCCGCAATATCCTTCGGAGTTCCAGTAACTACTATGCTACCACCTTTATCCCCTCCCTCAGGACCAACATCTATAACGTAATCCGCTGTTTTTACAACATCTAGGTTATGCTCAATAACTACCGCCGTATTACCCATGTCAACTAATTTATGTAATACTTTAAGCAATTTATTAATATCATCTATGTGTAAACCTGTTGTTGGTTCATCAAGTATGTATAAAGTTTTACCAGTTGAGCGTTTTGATAACTCCTTAGCTAATTTTATCCTTTGTGCTTCACCCCCAGACAAAGTAGTAGCCGATTGACCAATTTTTATATAACCAAGTCCTACCTCATTTAAAGTAACCAGTTTTTCGTAAATTAATGGTACTTTCTCAAAAAAGCTCATAGCATCTTCAACTGTCATCCTAAGAACATCAGATATAGACTTATCCTTATATTTAATTTCAAGAGTCTCTCTGTTATATCTATCGCCATTACACACATCACATTTTACATAAATATCAGGTAAAAAGTGCATTTCTATTTTAATCAGACCATCACCTTGACATGATTCGCATCTTCCACCTTTAACATTGAATGAAAACCTACCAACTTTATAACCCCGAGTTTTTGCAGTTGGTAATTCAGCAAACCAGTCTCTAATATGGGTAAATGCCCCTGTATAAGTTGCTGGGTTTGATCTTGGTGTACGACCTATTGGCGACTGATTGATATCAATAACCTTATCAATATATTCAAGACCAGTAATTGATTTATATTCTCCCGGAAAAACTTTTGAAGATGGTTCTAAAAACTTTAAAGCGGCTTTATATAAAGTATGAATTATTAAGCTTGATTTTCCTCCACCGGATACACCGGTTATTGCTGTAAAACTACCCAAAGGGATCGTAATATTAACATTTTGTAAATTATTAGACACAGCTCCAGTTAAGACTATTACCTTACCGGAAGAGGGTATTCGAGTATTTGCTGGTACTTCAATAAATTGTTTACCACTTAAATAGCTGCCAGTTATGCTATTTGCACATTGTTTAATTTCCTCAATTGTTCCTTGGGCTACTATATGTCCACCATGAATACCGGCACCTGGTCCAACATCAATAATGTGATCCGATTCATACATTGTTTCTTCATCATGCTCAACAACCAGCACTGTATTACCAAGGTCTCGAAGATTTTTGAGAGTTTCTATTAAGCGAGCATTATCACGCTGATGTAAACCAATTGACGGCTCGTCAAGTACATATAACACCCCACTAAGTCCTGAACCAATTTGTGACGCTAAACGAATACGCTGGCTTTCTCCACCAGATAAAGTACCTGACCCTCTAGACAAAGCAAGATATTCAAGACCAACATTCATAAGAAATTGTAACCTTTCCTTGATTTCCTTTAATATACGCTCGGCAATAGCTACTTGTCTTTTATTAAGCTGTTGGTCTAATTGATTAAACCATTTTTGTAGTTGTAAAATACTCAAGGCAGATACTTGTCCTATATGCATATCAGCAATTTTAATACAAAGAGACTCTGTCTTTAATCTATAACCTTCACAAGCTGTACATTTGTGTTCTGCTTTGTATTTTAATAATTCTTCTTTTACTAAAGAGGAATCAGTCTTACGCTCTTTTTCTTGTAAGCTAGGTATTATTCCGGCAAAAGGCTGCTGAATAATCTGAGATTTAGAACCATCATGATATTGAAAATCTATAACTTCATCACCAGACCCATGGAGCAATATTTGCTGTATCGTATTTGATAATTCTGTAAAGGGCGTGTCTAATGAAAATTTGTAATGAGTTGCTAAGGCTTTTAATGTTTCTAAAAAGAACTTTGAGGATATTTTACCCCAGGGGGCTATAGCTCCATCCTTAATACTAACTCTGCTATCGGGAATAATTAAGTCTTTATCAAGAAATAATTCTTTGCCAAGACCTTCACATTTAGGACAAGCACCAAATGGGCTATTAAAGGAAAAAATTCTTGGTTCTATCTCAGTAATCTGGAAACCAGAAACTGGACAAGAATATTTTTCTGAAAAAATGATTCTCGAGCCTTTAGTAAGGGTGGTCTCTACTCCGTTTGGTAAATCAACAATCTCGACATATACTATACCATCTGCCAATTTAAGAGCTATTTCCAAACTATCTGCAAGTCTATTGCCTAAATCACCTTCTAGAGAAATCCTATCAACAATTACTTCAATATTATGTTTTTTATTTTTGTCAAATTTTGGCAGATTATCAATCTCATAAATTTCATTGTTAATTACCAATCTGCCAAAACCCTGTTTTCTAAGATCAAGAATTTCACGTCTAAACTCACCCTTCTGTCCTCGGACAATCGGAGCTAAAATGTATAATTTACTTGCTTTAGGAAAGGCAAGAATGGCATCTATCATCTCTGATATAGTCTGATTCTTGATAGGTAGACCTGTTGCTGGAGAATATGGGACTCCTACTCTTGCATATAGTAATCTCAAATAATCATAAATCTCAGTTATCGTACCCACTGTAGAGCGTGGATTTTTAGATGTAGTTTTTTGATCAATAGCTATTGCCGGCGACAAACCAGAGACTGACTCAACATCAGGCTTATCCTGAAGATGTAAGAATTGTCTAGCATAAGAAGACAGGCTTTCAACATATCTACGTTGCCCTTCAGCATAAATAGTATCAAAGGCTAATGAAGACTTACCAGAACCACTAAGCCCAGTAATTACCACAAACTTATTTCTAGGAATATCAACATTTATATTTTTTAAATTATGCTCCTTAGCACCACGAACTTTAATATATTCTTGCATAATAATTTGTTATAAATTTTTAAGGAACTTTCAAAAAACTTGTAGCATTATAGGTCGTTTTGGATTACTATTGCAATAATAAATTTTTAAATAAATTAGGTAATGATTTGTGGCTGGTAGTTTAAATAAAGCAATATTAATAGGTAATTTAGGACGTGATCCAGAAATTAGGCATACGGCTGACGGTAAAGAGATAGCAAGTTTTAGTGTTGCTACTTCTGAGACATGGAAAGATCGTACTACTGGAGAGAAGAAAGAAAAAACCGAATGGCATAGAGTAGTAGTATTTAGTGAAGGTTTGGTATCTGTTGTAAAGAATTATGCCAAAAAAGGAACTAGAGTTTACTTAGAAGGTATTTTACAAACTAGAAAATGGGTAGATAACCTTGGGCATGAAAAATATACGACAGAAATAGTGCTGCAGAATTTTAACTCACAATTTATATTGTTAGATTCTAAAGGTGTTGGCATTCAAACATCAGATACTGTTGTACCCAAAAATACGGTTACTAACTTTGACCATAGCGATTTAGATGATGAAATACCTTTCTAGAGTTGCGGTAGTTTCTTTATCTCTGGCTCTTTCTTCTTGTGTTTCGTCTATAGAAACAAGGGTTGAGGAAGCAGAAAAACTAGCATCAATAAACAGGTTTGAGAAAAAACTTGTTAAGGCTGGGGATTTTGTCATTACAACTTACCAACATATCTCGGATAAAGATAGCCCTTATGTATTTTATATTGAGGGTGATGGAAGTATTGGACGTTATGCCGTCGCTAGCAATCCGACTCCTTCCAAGATTATGTTGTTTAAGCTTGCTACTCTTGATACTAGACCTAATGTAGTTTATATAGCTCGTCCATGCCAATATACACCAGTAGAGCTTAATCCTAATTGTAATCAAGTCTATTGGACAGACAAAAGAATGGCTGAAGAGGTTATAGAATCAACAAACATAGTAATAAATAGTATAAATAATGATAAGCCAGCTAGTTTAGTTGGTTTCTCTGGTGGGGGAGGTGTTGCTATCTTGGTGGCAGCAAGAAATAAACATATTAAGGATATAATAACTGTAGCCGGTAATCTTGATATTAAAAATTTTAGTGAACATCATAGAGTATATGCATTAAAGAAATCATTAAATCCCATAGATTATGCCATAAAAATCAATAATATCCCACAATTACATATTTCAGGAAACAAGGATAAAATAGTACCTAGCAGTATTATGCATGGCTATATAAAAGCTAGTTCTTCAAATTGTATACAGCAAAAGATTTTTCCTAATATTACTCATACCAAAGGTTGGGATAAGGTGTGGCAGAATGTGCTGAAAATTAATCTTACCTGCAAATATAATAGACCTCTTGCATAGCTTATAAACGCAAAATTTGTCATATATGGACGAGTGAATTTGTCAAGAAAGAAAATAAAAAAATAGAGCCACAAAGGAAGCGGTCATATATTCGGCATCGAGTGCCATAATGGTTTCTGCATTCTTATAAATATCCTTGAGTTACCTCTCATTCCCACGGCTTCTAGAGCCTCGACATAATTACGGATTTTATTCAGAATACTTATTCATTAACTCTTTAACTTTCGTTCTCTTTATTGTTACTATTCTTTACTCA
>NZ_MWZE01000034.1 GCF_002259525.1 Rickettsia endosymbiont of Culicoides newsteadi
AAACTTTTTTCGCTATCTATATTATCTAAATCTTTAGTATTTGATATAAAGTATTTATTTATATATTGACTAGAATTGACGACATATGGGTCAGAATTGGCAACAACGCTTCCTGATGAGGGTTTAGCACGATCTTTCACTTCATTTTGTAGATGTTGTTGTATCATATCTGGTAAAGTAACAGTAATACGCCAAACAGACTTATCATGTAGATTACTATCTTCATCATCATTTTTAACAAAGAAACGTTTTCTAGTAATAAATCCTTTTGTCTCTAACTCCTTTAGAGTTTTAGAGATGACATCCTTACTACAGGAGTATTTATCTTGCAGTTCTTTGTAAGTAGTAGTTAAAGAATAACTATTAGGTGGAGCGACATAATTAACATAATCATCTGTCTTGATGTTATAAGATGTATACATAAACATTTCACTTAGTTCTTCAGTGTTTTTAGCATGATATTGACTAGTCTCTGTAGTATTATTGTCACAATCTCTATGTTTCAGATAATATCTATATCCTATAGCATAAAAATCTAACCATAGAACTTTTGCGTACTTAGCTAAATAGTTACAAGAAGTAATAAGCAAAAGTAGATCGTAGTTAAGCTTAATAAACATCTTAGTTCTATCAAGGTAAGCTCTTTTATTTTCTAGATTAGGTAAGTAAGCGGCAGAAGTAAAATTAGAATATAAAGAAGTATCAGTAGAATATGTACCAATATTAAATCTGTTGGGAGTATTAGCTAAAGAGTTAAAGACTGAATCAGGCAAAGTAGGTGTAATAGTATTTTTCTTATTCTTACCATCCTTACTTTTGCTTCGATAAATATCAAAATAACCTTTTTGTTCTAGGCTTTGCTGCATGAAAAATATTTCAGCTACAGAACAATTAAGCTTCTCAGCCCATTGTCTTGCAGAAATAGTTACACTACGTTTCTTACCTTTATTGTGATTAATGAGACTTAAACTATCAGCTAATATGTAGAACAACTTTTCAAGGTCACAGAGATGTGTGGTTGTAAGAATGTGTTGTAGTACGCAGGTAGTAATTGGGGTGTAGGATTTATTCTCAGTTACTACGGTGTGTAATGAGGTAAAGTCAGGTTTAGTGTCCTTGGAAGAATTAGTTACTACTTCAGTATTAATTAGAAGATGTGAAATAGGTATTATAGTTGAAGATATTTGCATGTTGCCCCATAATGGAGCTTAAGAAGAGATTAGTATTGATTTTTTATAACTTATATTATATAATTAAACAGTAACATGTCTACTTAAGCTTGTGTTTTTTTTATTTCCAAAGTTCACATTAACATAAGCTGTGGTAGACAGTCAACTATTTCTTTTTACTAAATCACCCTGCTACAGTAATGAATTTGCTTCTAAAGCTGTGTAATTTTCCAATTACCGTACAAGTATTTGTAATGATTACTACATCACTTTGATAATTAAAATACTATAATTTATAGTTCAATGATGATGTTTTTTAAGCTTTGTTATATAAAAAGAGTAGTTAATTAGTTGTTTTGACTGAAAGATTATTAGAAAAAATTAATCCCTGGTCGTGAAAATATTGTAATATACTGTCCACATATGAGTATCTACTGGTGAGGTAGGTATTATTTATTTTGCTTTCATATTCAGTAATTACCGATTTTTTAATTGATATGCATTTGCTAAGAGATGCTTGTGTTAATCCTAAAGCACATCTAGCAACAATGAGTTGAAATCTAGTTAAATTATTTTCTATAGGCTTAGGTTCTATAATAGTATTTAAAGTGATAGTATGTTGATCTATAAACAATAAATTATTTTGTGTAAAATAATTATATAAAATTTGGGCGTTTTTTGTAGTACAATTTATTAATGCTAAATTAGCAGTATTTTTTTCTAATCTCATGAGAGTAACTTTGCTTACTCCTGTATTTTGGCTTAATTGTTCTAAGTACAAATTTAACGCTTTTCGTGAGGCTCTTAATTGAAATCCTGTAAGAATCATTTAGTATCCCTTGTTTTTTATGTTTACTGAATTCTTTCTAGCATCGGCAAGATTTATTTCTTTTTCAGTAATAGTCCCGCACGGTTCTCCATTTAGATTAAATCTCGCTGCACCTTCTTTGTGATTGATATAGTATTTTGATTTTCGTATATACCAACTCACCCATTTACCAATAGATTGATTTGAGAGATTTACTTCTTTAGCAAGTTCTTTATGAATACCAATAGCAAGTATTACAGGATTTTGCATATTAATTATATTAGGAAACTTGTTGTGTAATTTGTTATATATTTCTTGAAAATCAAGTGTTACTTTTTTTGATTCTGAAATAGAAATATTTGATGTAATTATTTTAGTACCTTGCAAAGTATTAGATTGAGACAATTCTATTGTGTCGTTAAAATTTGATGGGTCAGATAGTTTATTATTAATCTTCATAGTTTTCGTCATAAATTTTTTCTCTATCACTTTTTGATAACTTAGCGAATGATATTAGAGCTGCCCTAATGACACCTGATTTTGTTAACCTATCTTGCTTTGATAAAGATCGAATTAACTCAATATATTTATCATTCATACTTAAAGTTATGTGTTTACTTTTATTATTATTGATACCATTTTGATATTTATTAACGTTTTCTATAAATTGCTTTTTTATATCTTCTTTTTTTAACCCTAATAATTTAGACATTTTTGATCTCTATATTCAAAAATTCATTTACTACTTTACATAATTCCTCTTTAGCCTTTAAATCAGTATTTTCTTCATATACACTAGACCCTGATTCTTCACTATCATCATATATATTTCTGTAAAATAAGATAGAATCTAAGCATGGGATATTCCAATTATGGCATATCACCTTTGCATCTAAAATTCTCTGCATTTGTGAAGGAAGATTTGGAGCTTGATTAATTACAGTAGCATATCTAATATTATTGTTAGTAATTTTAGCTTCTGATAATAATTCTTCTAGATGTGGTAAAGTTTTTAAATCTCTTCGTTTAGGTCTGATTGGAAATAGTGCATGAGAACAAGACACTAATGCAGATCTTAATGCTTTAGAATCTTGACCACCGCAATCCACTATTATAATTTTATATTTTTTCTTAAGTTGTTCTAAGCTTTTTAGTATATTACCATACAATTGTATACATTCTATATATAGTAAATTTTTATTTTCGTTTCTTTCTTGTATCCAGCTTGAAGTAGTTTTTTGTGGATCGCAATCAACTAATAAAACTTCTTTTTCTATTCTACGAAGAATAGTAGCAAAATTTTGTGCTATACAACTTTTACCAGATCCACCTTTTTCCCCTCCAATTAATATAAGCATAAATATGTACCAGTATGTATTGATACATAGTAGTATAATCAATATGTATTAATATGCAATGGTATTAATAGATAAATACTAGTATGTATTAATATGTAGTGGTATTAATAGATAAATACTAGTATGTATTAATATGTAGTGGTATTAATAGCTGAATACTAGTATTTCACTAAGGTCTTTACAGATGGGGTAATCTTTAATATTTCATATAATAAGGCATTCCAAAATTTAGTGTCAATATCTTAATGGATTAAGCTATACTAATGGAAATGTGTATATGAAGATATCGTCACTATGGCTTGTTACGCTTGGAATCAACTTGCTCAGAATGTAAATTTAGTAAAATCAATTATTTATATTTATAGAGACTGGATAAATACACCGCGTTAATTATTGCAATTGGTATTAATTACTTGCAGCTCATACTTCAAATCCCCAAGCCCATTCTTTAAAGTATGCATGTCAAGGACATAACCATACCATTCATTTCTGAGGTGATTCCATTTGAGAGAGTGGCTTCTGATATGAGAACGAATTTCTAGTGAAGGTTTTTCGTCTAATTTAAGAATGACAGCAGTTTTTTGTTGTTGTTTTTGATCAAAATCAGCTTTGCCAGTTTTAGTCCATTGTTCTTGAATATCAGATTGGTTGGTTAGAGAATTCTTTAGAGATAGTAGAGAGCCATATAATGTATTGGTAGGTAAGTGATCAAGTTCAGCTTTTACAATTAACCCACCCATTTCTATCAAATGACGAGTACGCATTTTACGTTCTTTAAGTTTGAGTTTAGTTTCTTCAGCAATTAATCTATTTTTCTTTTGCTCTAATCGAATTTTTTGTTCTGTTACCGCCTGCATGTAATTTATATCCTGTAAAATATTTGTTTAGAAATAACAAATTATCAAATTATTTGATAATGAGCAAGAATATACTTGTTAGGGTAATAGTAACTAAGTGAACCAAGTTCGAATATATAGAAGTCTAGACTGCATTTACTGCTTATCTTCCCCCTGTTATTAAATATGTTTATTAGACCATAATGTTCTAATAATTTCGCTAGAGTCTTATCTAATTCTTTTTCGGAGTTGTTATAAGGTTCTAGAACTCACTCGTTAGAGTAGTTATAGACGCAATAGGCAAACTAAAGTTTGCTTGCTTTTAGAATCATCTCAGTTATTATATAGGTATATAATGTATATGAATTAGTTATTAAGCAATGGCGATACAGTTTGCGAGAGTAGAATTAGTAGGAAGAGCGAGCGGTGGTAATGCTTGTCTCAAAGGAGCATATAATGCAAGGAGTAAGATTAAAGATATTAATACTAATGTAACTTATAACTTTCAAAATAAAGGAGATAATGTTTATCATGAGATTTTATTAGCTGATTGGGTAGATAAAAAGTTTAAAGATACAAAAGAACTAATGAATGAAGTAGAAAGGACTGAGATTAGAAAAAATAGTTCTCTGCTGAAAGATATTGTAATAGCTCTGCCTGATGATAAAGAGTTAACTCTACAAGATAGAATTAATATAACACATATTATTATTGACAAGATGGAGTGGGTAAAAGAAGGGTTAGGAGTACAATTAGATATTCATAAGCCACATAATGGAGAGAGGAATTGGCATGCACATATATTAGTGACAAAAAGGAGATTTGCTGAATGCGGTAGTAAGTTAGGAGAGAAAGCAAGAGATTTAGATATTCAAGTCCGAGGTGGTAAGAATCCATTTGGTATTGCAGAAGAGCAGATGATTCATGAGAAGGTAAGGGACATTATCAATGGCTATTTTAAGGAATTAGGTTTATCAAATCGAGTGGATAGCATAGGTACTATAACCCAAGAACACATTGGACCAGTACGTATGAGGAGTGTTTTAAACCAAGCAGCGGAAAGGAATGAAGAAAGGAAGCAAGCTGAAATAGAGCATTTAGATTGCGGAGCTAGAGTGTTAGAGAAGGTAACGCGTCATATGAGTGTCTTTACTAAAGGTGACTTAATGAGAGCAGTGAAATACGTACCAGATGTGGAAAGAAGAGAAAAGTTAGTATCAGATGCTTTAGTAGATAAATCAGTAATAGCGTTATACAGAGAAGATGGTAGTTGTACTGAGTATTATACTACGTCTGCGGTTAGAGTAGAAGAGCAGAAGATATTGCGTCTTAGCAGTTATGTAGCGAGTAGCCAGAATGTGTTTACGAGTAATCAAGATATATCTAAACGTACAATTGAATCAATCGTAGCAGTAGAGGGCAAGCTAACAGAAGAACAGCATATTGCCTTAACCAATATACTAACCTCAAAATCAGCTCTACAAATAGTGCGGGGTAGGGCAGGTGTAGGGAAAAGCCATGTATTACGTCAGATTGCTGCAATTGCACAAGAATTAAAGGTACATGCGATAGGAGTTGCTCCAACCCATAAAGCTAAAGAGGCATTAGTTTCTGATGGTTTTAGGAATACTGATACGATTAAGGGGATGCTGTTTAAATTAGCTAATGGAAGATTTGCTTTGCCAAAGAATAGTGTAGTAGTAGTAGATGAAGCGGGAATGATAGGAAATGATGATTTTAGTGAGTTACTGCGGGTAGCAGCTACTCGCAAATGCACAGTAATTTTGTCAGGAGATGAGCGTCAGCTGACTAGCGTACAGCGAGGAGGAATGTTTGAGGTGTTAGCGAACAAATATGGTAGTAGTACAATATTAGATATAAAACGTCAGGACAGCGATTGGGGCAAGCAGACGGCTATGGCATTGTCTAATGGAGATGTTAGAAGAGCTGTGAGTATATTAGAAGAAGAGCAAAGGATTAAGTGGAGTTCTGATGCAATTCAGTCAATGCAAAGTTTAGTTGCCGATTGGCATAAGAGCAGTTACGCTATTGATGATAAAATAATATTAGCGGTAAGAAACAAAGACGTAGCAGCCTTAAATCATGGAGTACGTCAATATTTAAAGCTAGAGGGTAAGCTAAAGGGTCAAGAGATAGAAGTAGGAGGTAATCACTACATGATCGGAGATCGTATAGTGATGAGTAGTACCAACAAGGAGCTTGGTGTAGTCAATGGTGAACTTGGAGTGATATTATACGCTGAAACGAATAGATTCATTATATCGCTAACGAATCCAAACTATATAAAAGACAGTAAGGATAGGAAAAGCAGCAGTGAGTATAGAATGGTGGAATTCAATCCATCAGAATTTCATAGTTTTAAACATGGCTATGCTGTAACTGTATTTAAGGGACAAGGTGCATCGATAAAAGATGTATATGTCTACCACAATGGTTTTTCTGGTTTAAGGAACAGCTACGTTGCATTATCAAGAAATATCAGTGAGTTAAATTTGTATGTTAATAAGGTAGCCACTTCAGGAAAAGAAAGTTTAATTAGACAAATGTCTAAGACGATAGATAGTGGTAGTAGCTTAAATTACTTAACAAAGGAGGAAGCTAATCATAGCTTAGAAGATATAGATATCTTAAATAATATGAATGGTTTGAGTAGGTCATTGGTAGGGATTTATGATTTTGCTGCAAATAATATAACCAAGCTAATGGATAAATATTTACCACAAGAGGAGTATTACCATTATAGAGAGCCTAGTAAGAGTGTAGTAAGTGTAGAAGAGGTGCTTGATAGGTTATATGAAGAAAATCAACATATGGATGCTGCAGTAGAGACAAGAGAAGAGAAGCTGGTAGTAGGAGGTAACCTGCATAGTAGTCAAATTGCTACAGGAAAAAAATTAGGAGAAATTGGTCATGTTGCTAATACAAGTATTGTGGTGGATGATGTAACGTCTAGTGTATCTAATTCTGGTATTAATGATATAGGCATGTTAGAGGGTGATAAAGATGGAAACATAATAGCAATGAGCAGAAAAGGTTCATCAAAGGATAGATTTTACGCAAATATTGATTATAAGAGAGGTCAGGAGAATAAATGGGAGGAGAATAGAGAGCGTTATAGCACTGAGGTAGATAATCTTAGAAGAGAGCTATCCATGCAAGCAGAGTCAGTAGTTGTAGATTTATTAGGAAATCCGAATAGAAAACTATCGAAGGGGTCAACCTTAAAGTACGGTAATAATGGGTCATTGGCAGTAAAGATTAGCGGCAATAAAGCGGGTACTTGGTATGACTTTAGCGAAGGTAAGGGAGGAGATTTGTTTGATCTTGTACAGCGTGAGAAGAATTATGATTTTAAAGAATCAGTGAGTTATTTACAAGATAGATTAGGGATTACTCCTAACAAGATGAGATCTAACTTACAGGTGGTAAATGATCATGTGATATCAGATAGATATGTAGAACATTGTAAGCGAGTTGATAAGGAGAATTCTGAGGAGATAGTCAAGATACGCAAAGCGGAAGAATTATATACAAAAAGCAAAGAGATAGAGTTAAGTTCTACAGCTGGACAGTATTTAGTACAAACAAGAAAGATTGATATTGATTTGGTAAAGGAGGATGAACTAAGTCACGATAGGTTAAATGATGATGGAATAAGTCGTAATAGTCTAAGTCAAGATATTAGAACGACTAATTGTTATGAGAAATCTGTTAAACGTAAAGTGCCTGCCTTGGTAGCTTTTGCAAGAAACACAAAAGGGTATATTACTGGTGGTCAGCAAATATTACTGGATAGCAAAACAAATAATAAAGCTGATGTTGATATTGTAAAGAGATCGTTTGGAAAAATAGCAGGGTCTTTTGTTGATGTAGGAAGTTTCAGCAATGGTGATATAAATAGTGAGTTCAATAGTCATAGTAACAGTACTAATACTAATAGCAATACTGATATTAGAAATAGAAGAAGCGTCACCATTATTGCAGAAGGTCTAGAAACTGCTTTATCGGTCAAACAAGCTTTAGGTAATGATTCCGCTCATCAAGATAAACAAATAAAAATAGTTTGTTCGTTAGGCATAAGTAATATCAAGAATTATCATGCAGTATCAGGTGAGAAAATAATTATAGCAGCTGATAATGATGGAATAGATGCAGTAACGAATAAGACAATCGAAGTAGCCAAGAACGAATTACTAAGTAAAGGAGGATTTGTTGAAATAGTGAGACCAAGTAAAGTAGGAGACTTTAACGATATATTAAAGGACAAAGGTTTAGGAGAGGAGGAGATTCAAAAAGCATTTAGTAGAGCATTAACAAAGCATGCAGCCGTTACGTTGGAGGAATATTTTGGTAGTAGCAATGAAGGAGAGAAATTAAGTAAGCAAGAGCATGCTAATATTAGTTACATTCAGCAATTTAAGATTAATGAAGAGAAAATAATAGATGCTTATAGGAGTAGTAATGTAAAGGGTAGTAGCGAACTTGATAGTACACGCAAATCAGTAGAATTTGCAGATAATTTTGTTGATGAATATAAGGATTTGGTGAATGAAGCTAATAGGTATGGAGCAAAACTTGAAAGGCAAGAGCTAGCAGTATCATTAGTAGGAAAAAGTTATGAGGAGATGAAGCAAAGCCTGACAAGTGTAAGAGATAAATATTATACTTTTGCTCAGCTTGGAGAATTAGTAAAAGCTAAGCAAAGAGCCAACACACCGGAGCAAGCGTTCAAAGCCTTAGAAAATGAGCAGAAATATCTAGCTAGTTTACAAGTTAATTGTAAGGAGTATGAACATGATTATAAGGAGTATGATTATAATGGTGTTAGTCTGTTAAAGTCTATAAAGCACGCTTATTGTAATGAGAAAAACAATGTATTTGAACAGTTGAATAAATTAGGATCGTATATTGATAGAACTGCAATGCAGCCTAGAAAGATAACTAATACAATTAAGCATTCTACAGATAGTGCTAGTGCGTTACAAAGTTTAACGCATCAATATCATATCCATGTAATTGATAGGCTAAAGCAACATTTAAATGATATTCACTCAGGCAAAGAGATGATAATAGACGGGAGATCATTTACATGTCAGTTAAAGTTACTAGATTATGCATTAAAGGTGCATGAGAATAATGAGTTTTTTCCTAGAGAACATATACAGCAAGGTCGAGATAAATTTGCTGCCCAGCAAAGAGTAATATCCAAGGAGTTCGAAGGTCCTTCTCTATAGTATAGAGTTGTTTACTAAAAGTAGTGTATTTACAGGATTTAGGTCTAGTGATGCAAGTTACTTTTTGATATCTATTTGATGTGTACTAATTTATAAGTTAGAAGACAATAGAAAAAGTACTAAATATACTGTAGATTAAATGGTAAATCAGAATATAATAGACAATATAGTAAACGAATTGATTTAATAGACGTATTTGGATAGATAAAATGAGATTATTTGGTTATGCTAGAGTATCAACTTCCGATCAATCATTAGAAATACAAAAACAGGCTCTCAAAAAAGCAGGAGTTATCGAGTCAAGAATATTTTCTGACAAAACAACAGGTAGTAATCTTGAACGAGAAGGGCTAAAATCATTAATGGTGAAAGTTGAGGAAGGTGATGCAGTGTTAATTACTAAACTGGATAGATTAGGTAGAGATACCGCAGATATGATCAGCCTAATTAATCGCTTTGATAAAATGCGTGTAGGAGTACGTTTTTTAGATGATGGCATTAGCACCGAAGGGTCTACTGGTAAAATGATAGTAACCATTTTATCAGCAGTAGCACAAGCCGAACGTCTGCGGATTTTAGAGCGTACCAACGAAGGTCGGCTTGAAGCAAAAATTAAGGGCATAAAATTTGGAGCTAAGCGGCGGATTGATAGAAAGCAATTATTGCAATATAAGGAGAAAGGTATTCGAGGTACGGCCTTAGCGAAAAAAATGGGTATAAGTCGTGCTGCTGTGTACAAAATATTGAAGGAAGAACAGTCAAAGGTTGACTAGACAATAGCTTAACAAGCAAGTATAAAGTATAAATAATATGACAAAAATGTTAGCAACATACGTCACGCATCAATGGCATTATCTTAAAATAGCTAAGGAAATATATGTCTGGTTTCAAGAAAACTTTTAATTTTACATCAGAGTTCATTATTGATATTGAGAGAGTAACTGATATAAACTATTTTAAATCTTTTAAATTAATAGCTATACAAAATTCAGCATCTTTCTATTTTGACGATAACGATCCATTAGTATTACCTAAATTTTATGCAGGATTAAGCTATCTTACAGGACCAGGCGATGACCGATATGATGATTATAAAGGTTCATATAGTTTTATGTTCAAGCTCCAAGTCCAAAAAAATAGTAAAATTAGTAAATATTGTTATCACATATATCATTATCGTTCCTATATTGAATTTGCTGTCTATCAGCTAACTTCTCAAGGTGATCCACGGGCATCTAATCATTATCATCAACCAAATGATGAATTGTTTTCTGATAAAGATATATGCAGTTTTAGTAACTTATTTTATAATTATGTACAAGAATGTATGGAAAGTGCTAAATACTCGCCCCAACCATTTGTAAAATACTCTGATTCAAATTTGTTATTATTTGGATATTCAAGAAATAAATATTTTTTTAAAGATTATGAAAATCAAGATATATATGAAAAGAAAAAAGAACTTTTAAAAAAAGAATTAGCCAAAATTCCGTTGGTACATTAAGAAGAATAATATTGTATGACAAAAAAGTTAAAGCATGATTCATTGGTCAAAACAATAATGGCTGATCCCGTGGCAGCACAAGAATTTCTGGAATATTATTTGCCAACTGATTTTAAGAATTTAGTAGATTTATCAAAAATAACCGTAGAGAAAGAAAGCTATATAGAAGAATCTTTAAATAAGAAATATAGCGATATAGTGTATGGAGTTGCGACTAAAAAGCAAGGTAAGGCTTTTGTTTATATATTAATTGAAGCACAGTCAGGTGTTGATTATTGGACAGCTCTGCGGTTATGGAAATATACATTATTATTATGTGAGAGACATAAGAAAGGAAGGAATAAACTACCATTAGTATATAATTTAGTTATTTATAATGGTAAAGAAGTTTATAATGCTCCTAGGAATTTGTGGAGTTTGTTTACCGATGCAGTGATAGCCAAGAAACTAATGACAGAGGATTATCAATTAGTTGATTTGCAAAGTATGTCGGATGATGAGATTGTCAGGAAGAAGCATATCGGGATGTTAGAATATATGCTAAAACACATACATCAACGAGATATGATAAACCTTTGGGAGGAATTTTTACAAAGGTTTAAATTAGAGATATTAGTAGATAAGGAAAAAGGCTATATTTACTTAACGTCATTTTTATGGTACACTGATGCCAAGCTGCCTGAGGAAAAGCAAAAGGAGTTAGAACAATTACTAACTAAATATTTATATGCAGAAGATAAGGACAATATCATGAGAACTGTTGCACAAAAATATATCGAAGAAGGTGAGGTTAGAGGCAAATCTATAGGCATCCAAATAGGTGAAGCTAGAGGTGAAGCTAGAGGTGAAGCTAGAGGCAAAGCTGAACGAAATATTGAAGTAGCAAAAAATATGTTCTCAAATAATTACTCTATCCCTGAAATCTCTCGTATTACCGGTTTATCTATTCAGGAGATCAACAATCTGCTTAAATCCTAGTTCTTTGCAAAGAGGTAAGCCCTTTGACCTTGATCATTCTATGGTTATTTTTTCCATAAGATTGTCGTTGTCCTTAGCTTTAATGAATTACCAAACGGCTCAAGACCATTTGGTAATTCACTATAATGGACTGAAGAAAATGGACAAAAAAAAAATAGAGTTAAAAGCTTCCTAATTAAGATAAAATAATAAGAAAAAATTAGGAGAAAAAATGACAAAAGAAAAAGCAAG
>NZ_MWZE01000035.1 GCF_002259525.1 Rickettsia endosymbiont of Culicoides newsteadi
AATAAAATAAGTACCTGTTTCCTCGCCAAATAACAAATGCATAAGAATATTAAGCGGGATAAACAATCTAGGCATTAACTCCTTGCAACTCCTATATCTCCTTTATTTTTTCTTATCCCTTATCCCGAATTGACGTAAATACTAAAATCCTAGTAGAATGATACAAGTAAAAATTTTATATTATAAAATTATGAGCAAAATAAATAGAATAAAAAGCAAATTAGATGTGTTAAAACCACATTATTGTGAAATAGTTGATGAAAGTTCCAAACATGCCAGCCATACTGGTGGAACTACTGAGAGCCATTTTAGGGTTAAAATTTTTTCAGCAGCTTTTATAGGAAAAAGCTTGCTAGAACAACATAAAATGATTAACAATCTTTTAGCAGATGAGCTAACTAGTGGATTACACGCCTTATCAATTGATACGAAAAAACCTAACTTGCCTCATAGGAACGATGGAAAAACGCCCATATGTATGACGAGTGAAGGCGTTACCAACTCATCAATTGATTATAGACGTTTGTGAATTGGAAATTTAGCTATAGAATCAGTCTTTAATTTTATTTAGAGTGTGATATATATGATACATAACGAAAAAGAATCTACGTCGTTTGAGAATCTTAAAGATTCAGAAACAAATAACGCTACAATTGACGAATCTACTATTGATACTCCTAGCGTTAAAGAGAAGCCGAATGAATTAAAAGTATCTCCTATAGATGAAACTCTAAGTAATTCGGTAGATAATCAAATAATTCAACCAAAAGAAAGAAAAGCAAGAATTATCAAAAGCCTTGACGATATAGAGCTTGGACGTATCAATAAGTTAAAAACTACTTCTGCTGCAAAATCGGTAAGAAGTAAGGATGATTTGTCGATAATTGAGCAAGAACAAAGTGAGAAATTAAAGTCGATTAAAACAAATGAGATTAGAATTTCAAATGAATTTCTAAAATCTTTAGAACAAAAAAATAAAGAAATAAAGACAGAATCAAAAATAAAAAGAGCTATCTCTTACATAATTTCTGCTTGGGAGTGGACAAAAAAGACCAAGGCTTTCAAGGCTATAGATTGGCTGTTAAATACAAAATTAGCCAAAATTGCACTCGGTAGTGCTGTAAGCCGGACTATTACGGCAACGCTTGCAATAGTAGTATTAACTGGGATATCCCCCCCTGCAGCCTTAGCCATGGCAGCAATAACATTAGCTGGGGTAGCTGGAGGTATGGTAGCTGATGCTATTAAAACAAGAAAGATTCGTAAACTTGCCCAAGAAAATGATCTATTAATGCAAAATCGAGGAGATATAAGTAAACAACAATATTTATTAGAACTGGATCCCAAGCTAGCCCAGCTATTGGGTAATAAATTAAACGTCCCAACATCTGTCCCAGAAGAAAATAAACATTATCACTACATATCTTCCAAAGCAGAACTGGCATTTAATACAAGTAAGTTTTTTATGGAGAATATTCAGGACGCAGCTACTTTAGCATCCAATATAATTGCAGCTAGCACTGGTAATCCTGCTAAGATTGCTGCAGCGATTAAATCTGGTACAGCTTCAGCGATTACTTTGATTACCTCAGGTTTAACTGAAAAACAATCAGCTGATCTTGTTACAGCATTTAAAATTAATATTAATAACGAACTACATAAGAGTGATGTTGCAGATTATCATAATTTACAAGAGTTGCGTAAGATTGTACAAAAACAACATATTCAAACTACTGCTCTGACTGAGTTGATGCGAGATAAAGATTATTTCAAGTTAACTGATGAGCAAAAACAAAATAAATTTGATGTGTATCAAGAAGCTTTAACTGAAATAAGGCTCGACAAAAATTATAGAAAATTAACCGATGAGCAAAAACGAGATATGCTTCATGCAACAGTAAATAAGCTTGAAGAAAAATCTAATGAACAAGAAACTGAAACTAAAGAAAAGACAAAAAGTAGTAACAGACTGATATCAGCGGCAAAAGGCACGCTAAGCTTTTTAAGAGATTTAGGTAGGGCAAATGATCCTTTTTATGAACAACCTGAAGTTAAAGGTGACAATTCATTAACCAAATCTATGAATGCTGCCAAGAAATCTGCTGAAGAAATAGTAACTCCTGCAGTTATAGAACAATTACGAAAAAGTAAATCTACGTCAGATTTATTGCAAAAAGAGAATAATGTTCATCAGAAAAATTTGCAAAGAAGCCATTCTTCAGATCGGCATCTTGAACGATAAATTAAATTCTCAGCTTACGCATGGCATTTAAAAGTCATATAGAAAATAGCTTGGCATCATTGCGAGAAGCTACTTTAGTAGCGACGAAGCAATCTATATGTGGATTGCCACGCTCACATACGTTCGCTCGCAATGACGTTTTATACTTTTCCGAAATTTTTAAATTGTCATGTGGTTTATGCGTAAGGTAATGGTATGGATCTACCCTATATACAGAATGAATATTAATGGTTATTCTTCTAGATTTAATATATTAAAACAACAATAGGGAGACCCAAAATGGAATATAACACAATAGGAATAGATTTAGCAAAAAATATTTTTCATCTTCATGCAGTAGATAAATATGGAAAAAATTAACAAGGGAGAAGTTTTTAGATTTTATGGCTAACCAACCAAAATCATTAGTAGGCATGGAAGCATGTGGTGGTTCTAATAATTGGGCTAGAGAAATGATAATATTGATGGTAAATAAGACAAAGTAAGTTAGCGAATTCCATCAGGGCTGAAGCACTTTGTTGTGCTTCAAGTCGAATACATGACTGCATTTGCTTTTTTTTCTGTCAAGTATTATTTTTTTTTCTTGCATTATTGGGTAGATCTATACATGAGTAATTTAATCTTTCATTAATCTACCTAATTTTTATTTTGAATAAATGCAACTTATGTTTTATAATGATATCATCCTAAAAACTCTCATATAGCTTTAATTTTATGCAAAATGTAGAAATTATTGAGACTATCTCTACATCAATATCATGTTCTGGCAGAGAGTCGCCTTATGATCATCCAAGAATTTATTTGGAAATTGATTCAACCAAAGGTTCTATTATGTGTCCTTATTGTAGTAAAAAATTTGTGTTAATTAAGTAATGAAGATAAAACTCCTATCAGATAGCACTATAAATCGTATCGCTGCTGGAGAGGTAATTGAACGACCAGCTTCGGTGGTAAAAGAACTAGTTGAGAATGCTATTGATGCAGCTAGCACTAAGATAGATATAATGCTTGAGCAAGCAGGCAAAAATCTTATTGTTATTTCTGATAATGGAATAGGTATGTCTGAGGATGACCTAAATATTGCCATAGAGCGTCATACTACTTCTAAACTTGATGAGCTAGATTTATTAAATATTCACACTTTTGGCTTTCGCGGAGAGGCATTACCTTCTATAGGATCTGTAAGTAAGATGCTAATTACTTCAAAGGCACGTGGAGCTGATAGAGCATATCAGATGCAAATTAGTGGTGGGATTAATAAAGGAAGTAAGCCTACCATTCACAACGAAGGTACTAAGATTGAAATACGAGATTTATTCTTTGCTACTCCTGCAAGATTAAAGTTCTTAAGATATGATAAAACCGAATTTGCAGCTTCATTAGATGTAATAAAGAAAATTGCATTAGCTCATCCTAAAATCAGTATTAATTTATCTCATGATGGTAAAAATATTCTAAAAGTAAAAGGACAAGATGGTAATTTTGACGAAATTCTAAAGCAAAGAATAATTGATATAGTAGGTTCTGATTTTATTGAAAATTCGGTTCATATTAATCTACAAAGACCAGAAATTTCAGTATATGGCTTTACTAGTATTCCTACCTTTAATAGAGCTTCTGCTGAGGATCAATTTTTATTTGTTAATAATAGGCCGGTTAAGGATAAATTACTACAAATCGCTTTAAGAGTAGCATATCAGGATTACTTAGCTCGGGATAGACACCCAGTTTCAGTTTTGTTTCTACAAATAGATCCCCAAATGGTTGACGTTAATGTTCACCCTGCCAAAACAGAAGTAAGGTTTCACGATCCAAATACCATACGGGGATTACTGGTAAGCTCTATCAAGGATGCCCTTGCCACGAAAAGTCATATGGTTTCAACGAATATTGCCACAACTGCCTTAGGTCTTTTTCGAAATACAGCAACTACTAATAATGCGGTTAAAACAAATATACCATTACAAAAAAGTCCTAGCTCTTCAAAAAAAATATATCCGGATAATTTAACTCCACATAATTTGAGCGTATCTGATAATAGCAGTACTTATCGAGCCCAAAATTTAACTCTCCCTAAATCCAACCAAAATAGTTCTAATATTCAACAGCCATTAATAAAGACTGAACCTCATGCTAAAGTAGAGGTAGTAGAGGACTCTATAGTCAATTCAGGAGAAGTTGATGCTAGGAGCGATGGAGCGACGCCTATAAGTAATAGGCGAGCGATGAGTGACGACGTCACCAACTTCTCATCAATTGACTATACCCATAGCGATTGTAACAATGGGTTACTCGGAGCGGCAAGAGCACAATTGCACGGTACTTATATAATATCACAAACAGCAGATAGTATTGTTATCGTAGATCAACATGCAGCCCATGAACGTTTGGGATATGAAAAAATTAAACAGACGATAAGTAATAATGGGCTAATTAAGCAGAGATTACTGATACCTGAGATAGTAGAATTACCAGATGTCAAAAGAGCCGATTTATTATATAATAAGAAGGCAGACCTTTCTAAATTAGGTTTAAGCATAGAAAAATTTGGCGAGCGATCCATCATTGTATCAGAGGCTCCAAGCCTATTAGGAGATATCAATATAAGCCAACTTATTCAAGACTTAGCAGATAATTTATCTGATCTTGGCGAAAATATTTCCTTGATTCAATTGATTGAACATGTTACAGAAACATATGCATGTCATTATTCTATCAGAGCAGGTCGTAAATTATCTTCTGAAGAAATGAATGAATTGTTAAGGCAAATGGAGAAAACCCCTTTTTCAGGTCAATGTAATCATGGTAGACCAACTTACATTGAACTCAAACTCAAAGATATTGAGCGATTATTTGGACGTACATAATTAGACCTCCTGCAAAACTCTACTTCTGCTGGTAATTGTCGATGCGGTACTCGAATCCTCACGTACGCTAGAGTACGCTGCGGTTCTGCGTTCCGCGTCTCCTTCAAATTCCTCAGCATAAGCGAGTTTTGCAAGAGGTCTATTGATAGCTTAATATAATCTATTAATTTGGGATAAGAATAAGCCCTTTAAAGAATGGGTAATAGTAGTTACTGAGTTAGGGAATGAAAAAAATAAGTAATACCGCAAAAATAATAAAAACAACTATTAGTGTAGCAAAAAAATCTGTTATATTTATAGATATAGTGAATTAACTGGAATTAGTGCCGAATAAGCACCCCATGCTGTCATTGTGAGGAGCCGCTTTGCGGCGATGCGGCAATCCAAAAAATGCTCAGGAATGGATTGCTTCGTCGGCTACGCCTCTTGGCAATGACGTTTTGTACTTTAACTCTTTTTCCGTGAATGCTCACTAATATTGGAAAAATTGTTTTCATATTTTTGATGAAAATAGTAAATTTCTATAATTTTTTGTTTGTCTAGGAGGCGGTCTCCTAGCAACTGGCAATTGAGGTTAATATAATGTTTAACTATAATAATATATTTGATAATCACATAACTAGAATTAAACAAGAAGGCAGATACCGTGAATTTGTTCCTGTTCAAAGGCAGGCAGATAATTTCCCGTCCGCTTGGTATGTTGATAAAGAAATTGTCATGTGGTGTATTAATGATTATCTTGGAATGAGTAAGCACCCAGATGTTACCAAAGCTGCTCTAGAGGCTATAGCCAAATATGGCATTGGCTCTGGTGGCACAAGAAATATAGGCGGCAATAATAGCTGTATAATAGAATTAGAACAAGAACTAGCAACCTTACATAATAAAGAATCAGCTTTAGTCTTTACTTCCGGTTATGTTGCCAATGATACCACCCTTGCAACACTAGCAAAAATAATGCCTAATATAGTTTTTTTCTCAGATGAGTTAAATCACGCTTCTATTATTTCTGGTATATGTAACTCAAAAGCTGAAAAACATATTTATCGACATATTGATGTTCAACATCTTGAAGAACTACTTAAAAAGGTAGATATTAATAGACCAAAGATTATTGTTTTTGAATCCGCTTATTCTATGGACGGATTATTTTCTCCAATAGAAAAAATAGTGAATTTAGCTAAAAAATATAATGCTTTAACTTTTATTGACGAAGTACATACAGTGGGTCTATATGGCAAGCATGGTGCTGGTATTGCCGATCTTCAAGGTTGTGCTGATAAAATTAATATTATCCAGGGAACCCTTGGCAAGGCTTACGGCGTTATTGGCGGCTATATTGCAGCTGATAGTCAGATTATCGATTCTATAAGACTTACGGCTCCAGGTTTTATATTCACCACCTCTTTACCGCCAATTATCGCTTCGGCAGCAACTGCAAGTATTCGTCATTTAAAAAATTCTAATATAGAAAGGGAAACTTATCAAAAGGTAATAGCCAAGGTAAAAAAATCTTTTGATCAAGCTAAAGTGAATTATTTTAAGAATGATAGCCATATTATACCAATAATTATTGGCGACCCAATTAAAGCCAAACAAGCCTCTAATATGTTGTTGAATGATTATAATATTTATGTTCAGCATATCAACTTTCCAACAGTACCACGTGGTACAGAACGCTTAAGAATCATTCCAACACCCAACCATACCGATAAAATGATTCAGGATCTTACCAAAGCTCTTGTTGAAATTCTTAGTGTACTGGATATATCACCATCCATCAATTCCCATTCTATAATAAAATTACCTCTATACCCCGCAGCATAGGTACTATCATAGAATAGTCAATTGATGAGAAGTTTGTGACGTCGTTGCTCAATCTCGCCTATTACTTATAGGCGTCGCTCCATCGCTCCTGCTACCCAATTCCCCTGAATTGACTATAGGAGGCAATCCATAATTCGTTCCTTTGTCATTCCCGCGTAGGCGGGAATCTATATCCCTGTTTATGCAGGGGTGACAGAAAAATGGATATCATACTTTTAACTTATAATGGTTTCGTCGCTACTAAAGCAGTCCCTCGCAATAACGTCTTGTACTTTTCCGGAATCTTTAAATTGTCATGGGTGTTATGCGTAAGTGAGTAATTCAATAAAAAAGTTCTATTTTATACTCCATGACGTTGTATTATTTGGCTTTTTATCTCTGCAATAGCTTTAGCTGGATTTAAACCTTTTGGACAAGTTTTGGTACAGTTCATAATTGTATGACAACGATATAGCTTAAACGGATCTTCTAAAGCATCTAAACGCTCTCCAGTATACTCATCCCTAGAATCAGCAATCCATCGATAAGCTTGTAGTAAAATCGCAGGACCTAAATATTTATCACCATTCCACCAATAGCTTGGGCAGGAGGTGGAACAACATGCACATAATATACATTCATATAGCCCATCTAATTTTTCTCTATCCTTAAGCGACTGTAATCTTTCACTATTGGAAGGAGGAAGAGTATCAGTTTTTAGCCAAGGTTCTATCGATTCATATTGAGCATAAAAATGCGACATATCAGGTACTAAATCTTTTACTACTTTCATATGTGGTAAGGGATATATCTTAATATCACCACAAATTTCTTCAATAGGCTTAATGCAGGCAAGTGTATTAGTTCCATCTATATTCATTGCACAACTACCACAAATCCCTTCACGACAAGAGCGTCTGAAAGTCAAAGTAGAATCTATTTCATTTTTTATTTTAATTAAGGCATCTAGAACCATTGGACCTGTTTTGTCTAGATCTAACTCGTAAATATCAATTCTCGGGTTTTCCTCAGAATCTGGATCATACCTATAAATCCTAACATTACGTAGCTTAGCCGCTTTCCCAGAATATTTATGTACTATACCTTTACCGACTTTAGAATTAGGTGGTAATCTAAGTTCTGCCATATCTATTCCCCACTCTACAAGTCTTTTTTCCGACTTGGTTTTTTAATTTTTATAGTACCATTATCATCATTGCTCATTGGAAATAAATTTGCCTCTTCTGAATTCATAGCTCTACCACTAAGCAAGTTTTTAATCTGTTGCCCTGACAATGTTTCATGCTCAATTAATATTTTGGCTAATAGATGGAGTTCACTAATATGCTCAGTTAGTATATTTTTTGCTAAATCGTAACCTTTTTCAACAAAATTTTTCACTTCCCTATCAATTAATTCTGCGGTATGTACAGAAGTATGACCTTCCCCCCTACCACTAGCATACATATCTTCATTGCTTGAGCCATGATATACAGGCCCTATTGCATCACTTAGCCCCCAATCAGTTACCATAGCTCTAGCCATTCTGGTTGCCATTTTAATATCAGAAGAAGCACCAGAAGTAACTTTGTCTTTACCAAAAATAAGTTCTTCAGCTACTCTGCCTGCCATTGCTACCGCTATGTCAGCTTCCATTTTATCACGCTGTATAGAAAACCGATCATTTTCAGGTAATCTCATTACCATACCAAGTGCTTTACCTCTTGGAATAATAGTTGCTTTATGAATTGGATCAGAAGCTGGGCAGTAAAGCCCAACTAATGCATGCCCACCTTCATGATAGGCAGTTAGTTTTTTCTGCTCATCTGACATAATCATAGAACGTCTTTCCACGCCCATTAACACCTTATCTTTTGCTTCCTCTAATTCCAGCATATCAACTTCTTTTTTGCCTTTACGAGCAGCAATTAATGCCGATTCGTTAACAAGATTAGCAAGCTCTGCCCCTGAGAATCCAGGAGTTCCTCTAGCTATGGTTCTAGGTATTATATTCTTAGCACATTTTATCTTCTTCAAATGTACTTGTAAAATTTGTTCTCTACCATCAATATCTGGATTAGGTACAGTAATTTGACGATCAAACCTTCCGGGTCTTAGTAAGGCAGTGTCAAGTACATCAGGTCTGTTAGTTGCCGCAATAATCACTACTCCTTCATTATCTTCAAACCCATCCATTTCAACTAACATCTGATTCAATGTTTGTTCACGTTCATCGTTACCACCGCCCATGCCAATACCTCTGTGACGACCTACAGCATCTATTTCGTCAATAAAGATTATGCAAGGGGCATTACGCTTCCCTTGTTCGAACATATCACGTACACGGCTTGCACCCACACCAACAAACATTTCAACAAAATCAGAACCAGAAATACTAAAGAACGGAACATTTGCCTCACCTGCTATAGCTCTTGCTAACAGAGTTTTACCTGTTCCAGGCGATCCTATTAATAAACAGCCTTTGGGGATTTTACCACCAAGTTTCTGGAATTTGCTTGGATCTCTAAGAAAATCAACAATTTCAGTTAATTCTTCTTTAGCTTCATCAATACCAGCAACATCTTTAAAAGTAACTTTTGGTCCCTTATCTGAAACTAGCTTGGCTTTAGATTTGCCAAAACCCATAGCTTTCCCACCGCCTTGCATTTGACGCATGAAAAATATCCAGCCACCTATCAACAAAATCATTGGGAACCACGAAATGAATATGCTAAACAATAGGTTCATTTTGGTATCAGGAGGTATTACTTCAATATATACACCGTTACTACTTAGACGGTTTATTAAATCTGGATAGTCAGGAGCATAAGTTGAAAAAGCTGTTCCATCACTTAGATTTCCATCGATTATTCTACCCTGAATTTTAACAGAACTAACTGCTTTTTCATCAATTTTGGTTAAAAAATCTGAGAAAGAAATATTACTCTTTCCTCCAATAAAACCATCATTTTGAAATGCATGAAAAACAAGCGCCATTAAAACAAAAATCGATACCCAAATTAGAACATTCTTACCTTGATTATTCATCTACAACTCACCTAACAGAAATGCGTAAAACGCGATACAAAATTTGGAGAAAAAGAAACGTCAAGCCCCTTACTCAACCCCTCATCATTATAGTAGGATATATGGGGTATGGCTATAACTTTTTCAAGTATCTTGACTACTGGTAGAGTGAATAAAATAGCAACATGGTTATTGAAACTTGTCTCTTTTAGTATTGTTAAATCTAAATCTTTTCTTATTTTACTATAATCCTTGATCGTTAAATTACTTACTAAGTAGCCTGAATTATTTGCAAAGCTTCCTGTAAAACGGAATCTACCATCCCAAATATCTATATTGTTAAGTTTAATGTCCATCGGCAAACTTCTGCCAAATTCCCGGCAAATTATTAAATTATTATTAATTTTTTTTATCACACAACCATGTAATGTTTTAGTAAAATTCATTTGTTGTTGTAATAATATCACTATTATCCTTATTGGCTCTGATCTACTACTACGATTTTTACCGCTAATAATGATAAGGACAAAACTAATTAACTGTAGTATTATTTCGCTAGAAAATCCTGTAATCTGTAATAAATTTATAGTAGCAAAACCGAATTGATAAATTTTTACTGATTCGGCAATGCAAGCGATTAATTCAGGTTGCAATTTTTCTTCTACTAATTGGTTAATTGTAGATTGCTCAGAAATTATTTGATTTTTTACATATTCTCCTTGTTGAGATAATTTTTTTCTAATAATATTTCGTTGGTATTTGTCGGATTTATTCGATTCATCTTCAAACCATTTTATATTATTGGCAATTAAATACGTTACTAACCGTTGTTTTGGTATGTTAAACAATGGTCTCACTATTTTAACATTATTATACCAATTAATAGGGCTACCACTAAGTCCAAATATGCTACTTTTTTTTTCTAATCTCAGACAATAATTTTCTATATAATCATCCAAATGATGGGCTGTCAAAATTGTCAATATATCTAATTTTTTACATAAATCGGTCATTAATTGATAACGCCCTTCTCTTGCCCTTGCTTGTAAATTAGAAAAATTATTTTGGTGATTGAAGTGAAGTAGATGGTAGTCATACCCCAATTTACGGCTTAAATCCCGAACATACTCATGCTCTAGCTTAGATTGTTCCCGCAAATGATGGTCAACTAACATCACAACCATACTAATATTTTCACTAATACTATTAGTGCTGACCCATTTATGTGTTAACATTAAAAGGGCTATGGAATCAGACCCCCCAGAAACAGCTAAGGCAAAAGACCTCGGAGGTCTATTGCCAATTAGCTGCTCAATATTTTGCTGAAATTGTTGATAAAGCATTATTTTTTTTCAGTAGAGCTAGGATTTTCTTGATCTTTTTTCAAATCTGAAATTCTTTTTTTATATTCTCGTTCTTTAGCAAGATATTTTTGAGCTTCTTGTGAGATTTTTTTATATAATTCGCGTTTATGAGCGTTAATTTTAGCAACTTCTATTCGATATTGTTTTATTTCTTCCCTCAGTTCTGCTGAAATTCCTGCAGCATAAGAACCGAACTCATCAATAATTTTTTGTAATTCATTATCGTTATTAACAGTAGTACTATTAATATTAGTTTGTTTGGCATTTGACATTGTGGGTGACGTAGTATTTGCTATACTATATGAGCTTAGTAATAGCACTCCTACAATAGTAATTGCCTTATACAGAAAGTCTAATCTATTTTTTTTTATCATTTATACACTCCATAAAAATACTTTTATATAATTTTTAAAATTTAATTGCTAAATATGAAAACTAGCAAAATAAATATACATTATTATCTTTCTTAACACTAATCATAAATTACGTCAATTCGGGATAAGGGATAAGAAAAAATAAAGGAGATATAGGAGTTGCAAGGAGTTAATGCCTGTGATAAATGTTTTTTT
>NZ_MWZE01000036.1 GCF_002259525.1 Rickettsia endosymbiont of Culicoides newsteadi
TGAGTAAAGAATAGTAACAATAAAGAGAACGAAAGTTAAAGAGTTAATGAATAAGTATTCTGAATAAAATCCGTAATTATGTCGAGGCTCTAGAAGCCGTGGGAATGAGAGGTCACTCAAGGATATTTATAAGAATGCAGAAACCATTATGGCACTCGATGCCGAATATATGACCGCTTCCTTTGTGGCTCTATTTTTTTATTTTCTTTCTTGACAAATTCACTCGTCCATATATGACACAAGGGCAGCTATCACCCCTGCGAAGGTAGGGGTCTAGAGCATAACTATTGAAAGTTAGAAGAAGCAGCGGTTTTAGACCTGGTAGTTTAAAAGTCGTATATGGGGTAACGTCATTGCGAGGAAGACCGCAGGTCGACGAAGCAATCCATAAAAGTAACCAAAGATGGATTGCCGCGACCTACTTGCGTGGTCTCGCAATGACAGAAAAGATATCTAAAACCCACATCTTCTTCTAACTTTCGACAATTGCGAGATATAGAGATTCCTGTACCAAAATAGGGATAACATTTAAAAACTTACCAAGATTAGCTATATAATACAAAAGTAAATATGAGTACAATCAACAAAGTAAATCATTTAGCTATCATCATGGATGGTAATGCTAGGTGGACATTAGGGAAAGACCTACCTAAATTTGAAGGACATAGAGTAGGTGCTGATAAAGTAAAAAAATTATTAGCAAATTTTATAGAACTTAATATACCTTACGTTACACTTTATACTTTTTCATTAGAGAATTGGCGTAGATCAAAGACTGAGGTCACATTTTTATTGAAATTATTACGTTATTATCTAAAAAATGAGACTGAGGCACTGCACAAGAATGGGGTTAAAATAAAAATTATCGGTAAATTGGATTTGTTGGATTCCGTGTTACAAAAACAAATTCATGATGCTATGGAATTAACAAAACATAATAATAAAATAACTCTTTGTCTTGCTTTTAGCTATGGCGGGCGAGCAGAAATTGTTGATGCCTGTCAGAAAATTATCGATTCTGGTAAAACAAATATTGGTGAACATGAGTTTATTAATTATCTGTATGATCCAGAAATGCCAGATGTAGATTTATTAATTCGCACTGGTGGGGTATATAGAATCAGCAATTTATTATTATGGCAAATCGCATATGCTGAACTATATTTTTCACCTAAATACTGGCCTGACTTTGACAAACAAGATTTATTAGAAGCATTAGATGATTACTCAAAAAGGAAGAGGACTTTTGGTGGCAGGTAAGAAAAAGTCTAATATATTCATGAGAGTATTATCAGCCTTAGTAATAGGACCGGTATTTATTATATCGATAATATCTATCAAGTCGTTATTTTATATATTGATGTTATTAATTGCCGTAGGTATGTTATATGAATGGTATCAGATGACCAAACCATCAATAACCAAATCGTCCTTTCTTTATGGATTATTTGGGTTGATTATTATTCCCATTCCTATTATATCTTTAGTAATAATTGCTACTGAAGATAAAAATCGGTGGCTATTATTACTCTATTTTACTATAATATGGTCAGTTGATATATTTGCTATGATTGGCGGGAAAAATATAGGCGGTATTAAGCTTGCTCCCAAGATTAGTCCTAACAAAACTTGGAGTGGATTAATCACAGGAGTATTAGCTAGCGGGGTTGCGGCATTTTTATTGAGTTTGCTGCCAGGGTTTGATTTGCCAACTTACTATTTGTTAAACAAACGGCACTTAATTATAGCAGCTTTTTGTTTAGCACTAATAGCACAAATGAGCGATTTATTTATTTCATATTTCAAACGCAAATTTGCTATTAAAGATAGTGGCACTATAATACCAGGTCATGGAGGCGTTTTAGACCGATTCGACAGCATAATTCTCACCGCCCCAATATTATTTTTATTATTAAAATATTATGAATTATCAATATCTTATTGATTTAGTTAAAAGATCCAAAATTATAATATTTAATGTTTTGCTTTCTTTACTATTAGCTTATTTTATTTTCCATTCTATTTATGGTAATAGGGGAATTATTGCTTATTTTACATTAAATCAACGACTGGAAAAAGCCTATAGTGAGCTAGAAACTTTAAGGGCAGAACGTGTTGAACTTGAACATAAAGTAAAACTACTTAGACCAGAATCTCTAGACAAGGATATGCTTGACCAAGAAGCTAGAAGAGTTTTAGGAGTGGCGTCTCCAACAGAACAGGTATTTACCGTAAAATATGTGGTAAGCAATATAAAAGATTAGGAGGTTATTATTAGTACTATAGTTTTTTACAATGATATTCCAGAAAATTTTAATATTGATGGAGACTTAGCAATCGATACAGAAACGATGGGATTAAAAGTGCATAGGGATAGATTATGTCTTTTGCAAATGAGTAATGGTGATGGTGATGCTTATCTAGTAAACTTTATTGACAAGAACTATGCAGCACCTAATTTAAAAAAATTATTACTTGATAAAAATCGGTGTAAAATATTTCACTATGCTCGATTTGATTTAGCCGCAATAAAGAAATATCTTGAAATTGATTTAGAGAATATCTTCTGTACCAAAATATCTTCTAAATTGGTTAGAACCTACACTGATTCCCATGGCTTAAAAGATTTATGTCGCGAATTGATTTCAGTGCAAATTTCTAAACAACAACAATCTTCCTATTGGGGAAGAAATGAGCTTACGGAAGAACAAAAAGAATATGCTGCCAAAGATGTCCTTTATTTACATCAGCTACGTTCTATCTTACAAGATAGATTATTAGCCGAAAATAGGCTAGACCTTGCAAAACAAATTTTTAAATTCTTACCTATTAGAGCTAATTTGGATCTGATAGGCTGGAACGATATCGATATTTTTATGCACTAAGATTCCCGCTTCGGTGCGGAATCTAGACCCATGCTTACGCAGGGGAACACTAAGTCCCTTGTCATTCCCGCGTAGGCGGGAATCTGGATACCTGCTTTCCCAGGTATGACATTAAAAAGACAAAACTATATAGTAATAAAACATGTTAACTATCAGTAAGTTTTTTTTCCTACCAATTAAATCACATATTAACGTTAGTGATAATATAATTGATGGACTTAAAAGATTGGGGATCATCAATTTAAGAGATTTGCTATTTTACCGCCCTACTTCTTATCAAGTTAAAACAATTTCACCCAATTTATCTTTACTGAAAAATGGACAGTTAATTCAAGCGGAAGTAACAATTGAAGAAATTCTTGTTCCTAAAAGCAGAAAGCAGCCTTTAAAAATCTTAGTATCTAATGAGACCGGTTCTATTCTACTGATATTTTTTAATAGACCACCTTATTTTCTGCTAAATAAACTTACGATAGGTAGTAAGCAAATAATTGAAGGCAAGGTACAAATATTCTCTAGCTTAGCTCAAATATCTCACCCAATATTTATTTTTGATAAAAAACTTACCAACTCTATACAATCAATTTATCCTTTAACTTATGGAATAATTAATAAGCAACTTTATTCCTATATAATAAAGGCTATTGATTTGCTTGAAAAAGAGTGTAACAGTATCCCTAAAAATTTTCAAGAAATAAAGGATTATATTGAATCTTTATTAAATGATTTAAAAATCATGCATTTATACCAAGTTCATGATACTAAATTACAAACTCAATCCTTAAGACGATTAGCAGCAAGAGAACTATTTGCTAACCAGCTATCATTACAACATCTCCGTCAACAAACAAAATTAAAACAAGGTAATTCATTTACTAAATCCGTTCAGCTACAACAATCAATACTTAAAATATTAGGATTTGAACTAACATATGACCAAAAAAAAGTCATTGAAGAAATTGAAAAAGATCAATTATCTCCTACAGAAATGATGCGTTTACTGCAAGGTGATGTAGGGTCTGGCAAGACCCTGGTAGCTTTATTAACAATAGTCAATGTAGTATATCATAAATTTCAAGCTGCACTAATGGCTCCTACTGATTTATTAGCAAATCAACATCACCAATTCTTTGTTAAAGCCTTAAGTGAAAGCGGAATAAAGATTGGTTTACTTACTGGAAAAATATCTAGCAAAGAACGCAATAAGCTATTATCAGAGCTAGAAAACGGAGATATTGATATATTAATTGGCACTCATGCATTATTTCAAGAAAAAGTAATTTTTAAAAATCTAGGTTATATTGTCATTGATGAGCAACATAAATTTGGTGTACAACAACGGCTTGATTTAATTAATAAAGCTTCATATCCCGATGTTTTAGTAATGACAGCCACCCCTATTCCTAGAAGCCTTACTTTGACTATGTTTGGAGATATGGATATTTCTAAATTAACCAGTAAGCCAAAAAATCGACTACCAATTATTACTAGCATCTTACCCAAAACAAAACTAAATAATGTAATTTCCGTTTTGGATAAAAAACTAACATCTGGAGAAAAAATTTACTGGATATGCCCCCTTATCGATCAAACTGATGAAGAGTTAGTAACCCAGGAAAAAAACACTAGACCTCTTGCAAAACTCGCTTATGCTGAGGAATTTGAAGGAGACGCGGAACGCAGAACCGCAGCGTACTCTAATGTACGGGAGGATTCGAGTACCGCATCATTGTCCAGATTACCAGCAGAAGTAGAGTTTTGCAAGAGGTCTACTGGGCTGACTGACGTTAATACCAGATTCATTAGCATTGAAACCGCCTACCCTAACATTACAACTACTATACACGGCAAAATGAAAAATGAACAAAAAGATGCGATTATGCAACAATTTAAGAATGGTAATATTAAAATTCTTATTGCAACAACTGTAATTGAAGTGGGTATTGATGTCCCAGATGCCACCTTAATCGTCATAGAGAATGCCGAGCAGTTTGGTTTAGCTCAATTACATCAGATAAGAGGTAGAGTTGGACGTGGAATGTTACAATCTCATTGTATTCTTCTATATGATCCTCAAAAATTAACTATACTTGCAAAATCTAGATTTGAAGTGATGAGAAATAGTAATGATGGCTTTTATATAGCTGAGCAGGATTTACTGTTAAGAGGTAGCGGAGAAATATTAGGAACAAAGCAAAGTGGTGAGATAAGATTCTTTTTTGCTGATCTAGCTAGAGACTTAGACCTTTTAACTAAAGCTAATAAATTGGCAGAAGAAAGTTCAAATAATCATTCAGAATTATTGACACTTCAAACAAAATTATTTGCTAAAGTAGAATTTAATGAATTAAACTAGGAAATTGCCGAAGATAACTAACTAAAAATTCAATAATATTTACAATAAATTCAATTTAAATTAATATAAGTAAAGATTAAATATTAATTTAATTTAATTTATACTTGTGTATAATTTTTTTATAGTTTAATCTCTAAGTTATTGTAAATAATATTTAATAAAAGGTATAAAATGCTAGAAAACAACTCAGATCAAGATAATTCAGATCAAGAAGATACATGGCGTAATGAATTAGGAGAAACATACGAGGAGCAAGAGGATCGTTTAGATCGTGAAGAATCTATTAGAAAACGCAATGCTATTATATTTGTTTTTATTCCGATGATAATTGGGTTTTTAATATTTACTCATTTTTTTCTTAATTACATAGAAGAAAAGAATAAATTGACGAGACAACAACAATCAACTATTGTCAATAGTAGCCAAGATACAAAGAAAGAAAATAATTAAATTAGCGAAATCACGTGGTAGTAAAATTGCTTCCAGAAAATTCTGAGCTATAGTCAATTGATGAGAAATTGGCAAAAGAGTGTGGTGATTTACCTATTGCTTTTAGAAACTCGGCTACTTATTCCGAAAAAACAATTATTTGAGTTAATTATGAGTAAAGTTGTTCAAGAAAATACCAGAATTATTCCTAATCGGCAAACTAGCCTTACCAGAGAACAAAAAGAAGCTGTTGGGTTGCTGTCAATAGGAACATTGCTTGAATATTTTGACTTAATGCTATATGTTCATATGGCAGTATTGTTGAATGAATTGTTTTTTCCACAGAGTGATCCGCACACTACTACTCTTTTGTCAGCTTTCTCCTTCTGTGCTACTTTTGTTTTTCGACCAATTGGGGCTTTGCTATTTGGTTGGATAGGCGATAAAGTAGGTCGTAAAACTACACTAGTTGTCACAACTTTCATGATGGCATGTTCTTGTTTGATGATGTTTATTTTGCCGACTTATGCCCAAATTGGCATTACCGCTTCGGTATTAATCACTATTTGTCGGATAGTGCAAGGTATGTCATCCTTAGGAGAAGTAGTAGGGGTTCAATTATATTTAACGGAAATGACTAAGCCACCAATACAATATCCTGTTGTTGGTTGTATTTCAATATTTGCTGATTTAGGTGGAGTATGTGCTTTAGGTATTGCAGCACTGGTTACTGCATATAGCTTTAGTTGGCGATATGCTTTTTTATTTGGTGCAATGATTGCCTTGGTGGGAGCTATGGCAAGAATACGGCTTAGAGAAGCTCCAGAATTTGCTGATGCAACCAGAAGGCTGCTAAATAAACTTAAAACTTTCGGTTTTGAGAAAAAAGATATTACTAATCAAGAAATGCTAAATGAAAAAGTTAATACAAAAACTATATTAGCTTATTTATCAATTGAATCTACAGGACCAATTATTTTCTATTTTGTATATATACATTGTGCTACTATACTGAAAAGTACCTTAAATTATAGTGCTGAACAAATTATTAATCATAACTTGCTTGTTATAATAGCAGAGCTAATTACCAGTATTATAATTACTTATTTGAGTTATAAGATATGTCCACTAAAAATTTTAAAAATAAAATTAGTAATTTGTGCTAGTATTATTATATTCTTGCCATACTTATTAACTGATATCTCATCACCTTTCTATTTATTATTATTGCAGTTTTTTATATTGCTATTTCAGACAGGGGCATTTCCAGCAGTATCAATATTTTATAAGCAATTTCCTGTATTTAAACGTTTTAGATGTATCAGTATATCTTGTGCTATGATACGGGCAATAATGTATGTTGTGGTCTCTTTTGGGTTAGTTTACTTAATAGAGTATTTTGGTAATTGGGGCATAGTAATATTATTTGTGCCTTTCCTTGTGGCCTATGGATTTGGTCTGCGTCATTTTGCAATGTTGGAGAAGTTACGCGATGCTTAGTATATGTTTAAATTTGCAATTACAAAATTTCTAGTTCGTTGGTATTATGTTCTCTAGATACAGAGTTATGGCATAATTTATACAAATAATTCTCCAAATTTATATAGCCAAAATAAGTGCATACCGCTAGAAAACTCTGTGCTGTTTCACCAACTATCTTCTTAATCTTATCAGGAGATTTTGCACCAATAGTTTGCATATTATGAATTCGATCAAATAGTTTTATTACTAAAATATCTTTCTTATTTTGAGAATATAATATACTCATTGTCTCTGCCGCACTGATTTTTCCATAAGATTTCACCCGAGTCAAATCTACCACTTGACTAGCAACTTGCTCACCAAAAACTCTACCAATCATCTCTTCGGTAAAAGCTGTATCTTCAATAGTATCATGTAGTAAACTGGTAATGATCATATCAGTTCTGTAATATTTTGGCATATTTAGTGCGGTATATTCGGCAACCATATACGCTACCTCTATCGGATGGGAGTAATATAGATCACCGGATTGTCGCATTTGGCTACCATGATACTTTTTGGCGTAATATATACCTTTTGTAATCTCATTAATATTTACAGGTATAGTTACTTGCTGATTTAGCTCAGATAATTTACTTAGTAACCTATCAGCATATTTACAAGATTCATATTTTTCTTGCCAATCATTAATATCTTCCATATAACTCCTATTACATTATTCTAATTATAAAGTATATTAAACTAAAAATTAAAATACTAGCAAATAATTTATTATATGCTTCTTAAAATAATAAGTATTTTGTTATATTTAAGTTACAACCCTATATAAATCAATCAAGTCTTATATATTTCCAATTATAATTTTTTCTGTTGTTCTAACTTATAATATAAAAATATTATCTGTTTTAATTGATTATAATAAATACGTCGGTCTAAATGAACAAAATTTTTATGGATGCCGACAGTCCAATCTAGTTGCCAAGCAGTGGCAATTAAATCGCCTTTAACTCGATAATCAAGTTTTTTACAGAGCTATCTTTAAACGCAAAATTTGTCATTCCCGCTTCGGTGCGGAATCTAGACCACGCACCAAAGCAGGTATGACACTAAGTTAAGCAGGGATGAAAACCATGAACCTATATTTTATTCAAATCTGCAAAAAAACTTGATTATCGAGTATCAAAAAATTATATGTTAATTTAAATTGAATTCATTGTAAATGACTATTGGGTTGCTGATTAGTTGTAAAACTTTGATATATCAATAATTTAGCTATAGAGAAAATATTACCACACTAATCATCTCCGAAAGAAATAAAAAAAAATATTGCTAAAATACCACACGAAATTAAGGGGGTACTAACCATCAAAACCATATCTGATGCCAGTGAATTATTGAACATTGTCTTTATTAAGAAAAAATAACTATATTTTAATAAAAAATTAGTTGACTATTTAATGCAGGTTATATTTAATTAAAAACGTAAATATTGCTAACAAGGTTTAAACACGTTGAAAACACGATATATGGCTGATAATTTTGAGGATGATAAAGGGAAGAAGAAAGATAGTGCAGACTTTGCTCAAATAATGAATGTTGTTAATGATATCAAAGGTCGTGTAAAGGACTTGAACCCAGTTACTTTCGAATCATTAAAGTCTATGCTTGCCAATGTTCTTGATGCTCATCCGGAAGTTGCAGAATTTGCCAATATTAAGGAAATGTTTGAACAATTAGAATTGACTCTTAAAGAAGAAGAACAACGGGTTAAATCAGCAATTGTTGCTTTGATTAATGAAGAAAACAGAGCTGCTGAAGTCAAAAGAATAGAAGAGGAAGCGGCAGAAAAAGCCCGTGAGGAAATAGAAAGGCGGGCAGAAGTAGCAGGGGTATATAAAACTTTTGATTCTTTTCATAAGGATTATCTCAAGGAACAACAAGAAGAGAGTAAACATTTAGATAATGCAATAAAAGCTATCGAAGAAGGTAGGGAAATTGATGCAGAGACTAAGAAAAAATTAACCCAAACCCCGGCACAAATAGAAGAAGAAAAAAGACGTTGGCAACATATTAAACAAACCGACGAAACAGCCGAAGAGGAGAAAAAACTCCATTCTAATGAAATACAAAACATCAAGAAGCTTGAAGAAAAAGTTGCCCATCTACCAGCAAATCATCCAGAAAGAGTTTCTTTGGCTAATACAAGGAAATATCATGAGCATCACCATGGTTTAGCTGAAGTCAAGAAAGCAGAATGTGCAGAACATTATAAAATAATGGATGAATGTGCTGAGAAAGTTCGTCGTCTTGAAGAAGCTTCTAAGCGAACAGGGCGTGATGAAGAGCTTTCTCAACTATTAAAACAAAATTTGCATAAAATACATGAAATTACCTCAAATCCCTTAGTTAAAGAAACAAGTAGAGAGGTAGTACAAGAACCTTCTCTTTCACTGTTGCCAGATGGAAGTTCTGCACCTACTGCTATGTCATTGCAACAAAGTTCAGATAAACAACAAGTAATTCCTAACTATGATGAGAAAGAACGTACAAATAAAGTAACGGAACAGGTAGAACAAATAAAAGAGAAATTAGGCTATGGACAAAAACAGTCAACAGCAGCAGGAAAAACTGCTACTGGAGAGAAAAATGGAACAATAACACCTAATGAAACTCCTAATGCTAAAGCTCTTGATCCCAAAAAAGGCAGAGCTGGTAGGTGGTAAATTATGATAAAACAAAAAGATTTAAACACAGCAGAAGAGTTTCAATACCTTGGGGAATATTATTATAGATTAGCTGTTGACATGGAAGATAAGGGTGAACCACAGAAAAAAATAGATGCTAGTTGGAGTACTGCTTCTATAAATTTTTGGCAAGCTTTAACTTTAGGTAGTACAAAAGCCCCTCTTTCTTTATTCAAATGTTTTGGACAGGGATTAGGTGTAAACAAGAATGATGATGTAGCCACTCTAATGTACGGCACAGCATTGCAATTTACTCCTAAAGATTGTGCTAATAATATTAAAGATGAAAATAAACCAGTAATTGCTAAATCTATGCAACCAAGAATCGATGAGTTGGTGAAATTAGTAAAACAGACTCATAAGCAAGTTCCTAGTGAGGGGATAAGTATGGAAAAAGTCCTTGATCAGATGGATAAATTTAACCATGCTATCAAGCTTCCATCTGGCAAATTAATACAGAGCTGTTTTACTGAGAAAAATATCCAAGATACTAAAGCAAAAGAGTTAAAATCCAAAGCATTGGATTTAACAAAGAATCTACCAAATTACAATAAGACAACAATAGCTACTAAAAACCATAATTCTAAGAAAATTAACAGTATTACATCTAGAAACGGTTTCGGTATTTTATAAATCAATAGGAGGATAAGATTATGGCAAAAGCAAAAGATTTAAATACAGCAGAAGAGTTTTACAATTTTGGAGAATATTATTATAAATTAGCAGATGACATGGAAGGCAGGAATGAATCACAGGAGAAAATAGATGCTAGTTGGAGTACCGCTTCTATAAATTTTTGGCAAGCTTTAACTTTAGGTAGTACAAAAGCCCCTCTTTCTTTATTTAAATGCTTTGGACAAGGGCTAGGGGTAAAAAAAGATGATGACATAGCCGCGTTAATGTATGGTACAGCATTGAAGTTTACCCCTCAAGATTGTGCTAAGCTTCCAACTAACAGTAAACCAGTCATCCCTAAATCTATGCAACCTAAAATTAAAGAACTTATTAAGTTAGTACAAAATACTCATGACAAGATTCCTACTAAGGGGATAAGTATGGATCAGGTTCTCGATCAGATGGATAAATTTAATCATGCTATCAAACTACCAGGAGGCAAATTAATACAGAAATGTTTCACTGAAAAGAGTACTGCAGCAACTACTTATGATGAACATGGGGCATCGACTTCTGCCCATGACACCTCTGCTGACAGCGGTGTACATGATATAGCAATAGGTGGAGAGAGTCCTGACCATTATCCTCCTCATCATTAGTGTAAAATGTCATACCTGCGTAGAAGAATTGTCACCCCTGCGTAAGCAGGGGTCTTAGATTCCAGCCTACACGGGAATGACAATAGTAAGCGGAAATGACAGGGTAAAAACGTCATTGCGAGAAGGCGTAAGCCGACGAAGCAATCCAATAAGTGTGGATTGCCACGACCACTATGTGGTCTCGCAATGACGCCAGAATAAAAATTATTTTTCTTATATCACTTAGTGCAGCGATAAAATACTATATACTAAATATATTAACACAAAATATTGAAAAAATATGAGCCATCAGAAGTCAACAACAAAGCCAGGTCAACTATGAGTAAAGTTGTTCAAGAAAATACCAGAATTATTCCTAATCGGCAAACTAGCCTTACCAGAGAACAAAAAGAAGCTGTTGGGCATAGTACCCTACAATTTTTGTAACAATGTAGGGAAGTAGGGATCAAAATCGGTAATTGAGTCATACTCCAAAATTC
>NZ_MWZE01000037.1 GCF_002259525.1 Rickettsia endosymbiont of Culicoides newsteadi
TTGATTGTCTCTATGACAATTTTTGATTTCTCCTCAGCACTATATTGCCTTACTTGTTTTTTCATCTCTAGCTCTCCTTTTTTGCTAAAGAATTCTATCTCATTTCTTCTATTTTTGTGTCCAAAATATGGAGACCATTATACTCTTCAACTAAATTTCTTGTTTCTTGTAATTTAGAGAGTTCATCTCGACTTGCTTTTAATGTTTTTTCAAAATTTTCTTTAGCTTCTTTCCAACGTTCTAAAGCTTCACTATGACTAGACGGTGGGTTATTTTCTTCAATAATTTTAGGGTATATAGTTTCAATGATTTCATGACTATCTGGATCTTTAATCTCGAATTTCTGCGGTTTTCCATTTATTTCTGCTAAATATGTTGAAAAGCTAAAATCCTTATCCCACCAAAATTTTTCATTAAAATTCTTACAATTAGTCATATTGCCAAGTACTGCTGCAATCAAACCCCAACTTCCACCTCCAAGTAATGAATCAGATAGAGCTTTAAATAACGCAGATCATTTGCATTATCGGCAATGGCTTTTAAACTAGGTAATTCAGTGCTAATATTTTCAACAGCCTTATTGTTAGATGAGGCGATTAATATTTCAAAACCTTTTAGTCTTTCATCTAATTTGTAAATCTTGAACCACCCCTTTCCGGCTTGTATTTTTTCCCCTGAATCAATAAAAGCTTGTTCAGGATCAACAAAATTCAGTAATGCTTCTGCTCTTTCTG
The DNA here is from genome assembly GCF_002259525.1 of Rickettsia endosymbiont of Culicoides newsteadi. Lineage (GTDB taxonomy): Bacteria > Pseudomonadota > Alphaproteobacteria > Rickettsiales > Rickettsiaceae > Tisiphia. The sequence goes on from NZ_MWZE01000037.1 coordinate 735, forward strand.
CAACTAATTTTGCCACAATATCACGTAATAAAGTTGTTTTTCCTGTTCCTGGTGGTCCATTAATTGCAAGAATTCCACTGTCTTTTAGTTCAGTCATAGATAAATTAACTGCAGCCTGTTGAAGTAATACTAAAGGATGTCGTCCTAATCCAAGCCATCTTGCTGAAGGAATGTTTTTAGGGGAAAGAATATTTTGTAAAACAGTCTTATCTAGGATATTTTGACGTTTTAGGTCATTCACACCTAAATATTGTAAGAGGTTTGTTGAAGCACTTGAAGCACTTGAAGTATCTTGGTTTTGAGCTAAAGTATTAGCAATTAAAGTACTAGCTTTTGCTAAATCATTTAGGTAAAAGCTGTTAAGTAATACAGTCTTAGTAGGACCATCTTTTTCACTTGATTCAGGGTCATCTTTTTTACTTGATTCAGGATCACCTTTTTTTCTTAATTCGTAAGTTCGGAGAGCAAATTTTTTATTTATTAGCATTTCTGCTGATATACCATAAATATTATTAGTAAGGTAAGTATAAGCCTCATCTATCATTATTTTATTCAAGGGAAGCTCTTTACCATTTTCATCTTTTTTACGTAAGATTCCATCAAAAGCTATTTCCATTTTTTGTTTAACTAATGCCCAGTCCCTTAAGTTTTCAAGACTATTTTTTAACGCTTGAGGAGCACCCAATGCAAAACTTGATAAATTAACAGATATATCATTTTTAAGAAGACAACCATGCTGATCTACAGTAATTACCCCTGTAATGGCTTCTCCTGATACTTGTTTTGATTCGACACTTGTATCACCATATTTTTTAACTAAAGCAGAAAATACACTCTGAAGACTAATCGAACCCATTATTATTTGATAGAATAATTTTTTCTCAGGAGGTACTTCTTCGCCACCATTCTCCCATGGTAGTCCATTATCTAATAAAGCAACTAAACTTTTTTCTCCTCCTACTAGGTCTTCTGCTTTACAAAATGTTCGAGGCGACAATACTTCCAAAACAGTCCAAGCTGATAAGACGTTACTTGCTTCTTGCATAGTTAATGGTTTCATTTTGTTAGTAATTTAATGTTCTAAGAAATCTGCCCAGCTTATTTAAGCATGTATACATTTTAGAAAATATATCGCCAACTCGTGTAAAATAATAATAATTTAAAAGTTTGGTTGTAAAACTTTTGATTATTCATTATATTTGTAACTTAATAGTCTCACACCACGATATTTACTATTTTCAAGGGTATTATGATAATTTTCTTAGGCTCTTTACCGCTTAAATGTTTTTGTATCTCGGGTAATTGCATTACCATATTCTGAATCTCAATATTGCTCGTTACGTTGGCAAATTCTTGTGTAGCTCTCAGTTTGCCATTAACTTGGATAGCCATGGTATAAGATTCTAGCTCCAACAATGATTCATCGAAAGAAGGCCAGGAAGTTTGATATAATCTTTCCTTACTACCTAATTTTTGCCAAATTTCCTCTGTAATATGTGGAATAAATGGGTTAAGTAACATAATCAAGACTCTAAACCCCTCTTTAACACTATAGTCAATTGATGAATTGACTATATTAACATTACCTTCTCTGCCCTTAGATACTTCATCTGACAAAGCATTAAATAGTTCCCGCATTCTTGCTATGGCTTTATTTAGCTTAAAATCCTTTAATTCTTCGGTAACATGTTTAATAGTATAATGGGTAAGCTTTGTTAATTTATTTGATTTATTACTAGAACCTTCCGTTATTTCACTATTAATTAGTATTTCTGCCATATTTTCTAGTTTACTAATAAAACGAGAACAGCCTTCAAGACCATTTGACGACCATTCAAAATCTTTCTCTGGCGGACTATCGGAGAGGACAAATAGCCTAATAGCGTCAGCACTATGGTTGGTCAATATTGATTCTAAATCCACAAGATTCTTTTTGGATTTACTCATTTTTTCTATTCGTCCTTGAACTACTTCTTCTCCAGTATTTTTATTAATCCACTTATCAGACTGTTTTATTACCTCATCTGGGTAAAGCCAATTATTATTAGCATCTTTATAAGTAGCATGTAGAACCATACCCTGAGTTAGCAAATTATTAAAAGGTTCACGAATACTAAGATAACCTTGTTCGTTCATTACTTTGGTAAAAAACCTGGCATAAAGAAGATGCATTACTGCATGTTCAATTCCACCAATATACTGATCAACAGGTAACCAATAATCACATACTTGCTTGTCGGTTATATCTTTTGCTGCCACGTTACAATAACGGATGAAATACCAAGAAGACTCAAAGAATGTATCTAACGTATCAGTCTCTCGAATAGCTTGTTTTTGACATTTTGGGCAATTAGTATCTTTCCAAGTAGGGTGAGAATCAAGAGGGTTGCCATTTCCATAAAATATAACATCGCTTGGTAGAGTTATTGGTAAGTCTTTTTCAGCTACCGGCACAGTTCCGCAAACTGAGCAATATATTATTGGGATAGGACAGCCCCAATATCTTTGTCTAGACACTCCCCAATCCTTCAGACGGTAGTTAATAGTACGTTTTCCTAAACCACGTTTTTCAAATTCTTCTATAGATTTTTGTTTAGCATCCTGAACAGTAAGATCATTCAAAAAGTCTGAGTTGATCATCATACCATCACCCGTGTAAGGTTCCGAGTATACGTCCATTTGAACATCTTGGTTAATTACTACCTGCTTTATTGGCAAGCCCATTTTCTTTGCTAATGCATGATCTCTTTCATCATGAGCTGGACATCCAAAAACCGCCCCAGTACCATAATCCATTAGTACAAAATTTGTTATTATGACAGGAATAATAATTGTCGAATCAAATGGGTGAATGGCAAAAAGGTTAGTATACACCCCTTCTTTTTCAGCTTTATCTACTGCAGCATTAGTGTGTAATTGTGAACATTTTTCAATAAACAACACCATATCGTTATTTTTATCCACTAATTGCCCAACTATTGGGTGATTATAGGCTATTGCAACAAAACTTGCTCCAAAAATAGTTTCTGGTCGAGTAGAGAACACTTCTATATTAGCTTGATGATCTTTAATTTTAAAAGTAAAATTTGCTCCTTCCGATTTACCTATCCATTTTTCCTGCATAGATTTAACAGAATCAGGCCAAAATTCCAGTTTTGAAATTTCATTTAATAGCTCTTCAGCGTAATTAGTAATTTTTAAAAACCATTGTTTTAAATATTTTTTTTCAACTAAAGCACCTGAACGCCATCCACGACCATCTACTACTTGTTCATTAGCTAAAACAGTCTTATCAACAGGATCCCAATTTACTAAAGATTCTTTTTGATAGGCTAAACCTCTATTATAAAGTTCTAAAAAGAATTTTTGTTCATGCTTATAATAATCTGGATTACAAGTTGTTATTTCTCTCGACCAATCATATGAAAAGCCAATTGATTTTAGCTGATCTCGCATAGTTGCAATATTTGAATAAGTCCAATCTTTAGGATTAGAGTTATTATTAATGGCAGCATTTTCTGCTGGCAAACCGAAAGCATCCCAACCCATGGGATGCAATACGTTATAACCTCGTGATTTCATAAAACGAGCGATGCAATCTCCAATAGAATAGTTACGTAAATGTCCAACATGAATTTTCCCAGAAGGATAAGGTAACATTTCAAGTACGTAATATTTAGGCTTATCGCTGTTGTCTTTTGCGGCAAAAGCTTTTTCTTCAAGCCAAATTCTTTGCCATTTTTTCTCAATATTTTTCATAATTCACACGTTAGTTATTAGTATTTTTTAGTAAGTATACTATAACATTATTTTTTCCCTGCACTAATATATATTTCCCTAGCTTTTCGTAAAATTTTATCTTCTATGTTATTAGCTAGCTCTGAAGTAGTATGACTATCTAGCCAGTTACCATTTTTAAGTGTTTGCTCAAATATTCTTACTTGAATTGCATCCGGGCTAATAACGTTATCCTTTATAAAAATATTTATTTTAAATCGAAAATCTGTTTTGCCTTTTGGACTATACCATTCAGTAATAATAACTCCGCCGATTGAATCGCTTGAAGCAAGAGGGACAAAATTTAAGGTTTCTATAGAAGCTTGCCATAAATATTTATTGATATTACCTATCTCTGTTTTGGTAGATTCATTTTTGATTCTACCTGGTCTAAATATCAAACCTTCTCCTCCAACTACCGAGCCCATTTCTTCCATTTTTCTTTCTTGTTCGCTTTTTGGGTATTTTGAATCTCTAGCAATTGTCAAAGTTGGAAAAAATAATAAACTTGACATTACACCAATCATGGTTCTTTTAAAATGTTCTTTCATAAATACTATATTTTTATAACTATTGTTGTTTGTTTTAGATAGCTTACTGATAGTCAATTCAGGAGAATTTGGGGCTAGGAGCGATGGAGCGACGCCTATAAGTAATAGGCGAGCATTGAGCGACAACGTCACCAACTTCTCATCAATTGACTATATCACTTTCCATCCTAAACTCAATCTAATATTAGGTTGTAACTCCAAGAGATATTTACTCTTTAATTGTGACTTTTAAATTGCCCTGTGATTTGAACCAGGACATTTTCAACATCAATTAAATTTCAGTAGCTAACCAGTTTGTTCAATGGCAAATATAGTATTAATAACTCAAGTACTTTTTTATCTTAATAAAAACCGATTCTCTATCTTCATCTGCCAAATAACCTAATTTTCCTGTTATAAGATCGCAATCCAAAGAGAAAATTTTAATTCTAACTTTTGATGGTGAAGGGAGACCTGCGATTTGAAGATTTGTAATTATTATATCATCTTGCCAACTTGTTTGTTTAGCACTTGTGATCATAGCTAGTATACAATGATTGTAATTTATTTGATATTCACTTGATGATATTACTAAAGCTGGTCTCTTTTTAATCGCTGCTTTATCAGTGAAAGGAAAAGAAACTTTAATTACATCAAATTTATTATAAATCATGATATGCTTCATCATCTTCTGGCGATAACCATTCAGGGAGTGATTTAGATAAAGAATCTAGATACTCATAATCAGTATAAGGTAATTTCTGTACCATGACCTTACCTCCTTCAATTTTAAACTTTACTCTATCACCTTTCTCTAAATGTAGGAAATTCCGTATCTCGTAAGGAATAGTAGCTTGATATTTTTCAGTAACTTTTGATGCCAACATAAATTTATAAAAATAAGTATACTACATACGTAATACTAACACTCCTAGATAATTTATACAAATAATAATTTAAAATAATAATTTAAAATTTAGGTTATTTAGTTTTTCTATATTAATCAATTCATTTGCAAAGTTATTAGGGTTACAGAGGAAAGATATAGTTAATTCAGGAGGAGTTGGAGCCACAACTGTTGAAAGTTAGAAGAGGAAGCGGTTTTAGACCGGATAGTTTAAAAGTCGTATGTGGTCAACGTCATTGCGAGAAAGACCGTAGGTCGACGAAGCAATCCATAAAAGTAACCAAAGATGGATTGCCACGACCACTACGTGGTCTCGCAATGACAGAAAACCTATCTAAAACCCGCTTTACCTTCTAACTTTCAACAGTTGTGGAGTTGGGGGTAGGAGCGATGGAGCGACGCCTATAAGTAATAGACCGAGCATTGAGCGACAACGTCACCAAATTCTCCTGAATTAATTACTATACCATATCATTGTCCAAATTACCAACAGAAGTAGAACTCGGCAAAAGGTCTAATTTAGAAAAAGATTCGCAATAAAACGAACAATTACCTTGTTACAAAACGCGGACATTTTAGAATGTTATTGACACTATGAAATATTTTACTAGACTTAAAACGCTAATAATTATATAAAGCTTAAATAATCATTATATAGTCAATTCAAGAGAAGTTGATGCTAGGAGGCTGCCTGCAATAACTAAAGTAATTCTATATTTGGCTCTTTTTGACTGCGAATAAACATGATTTTTTTGAAATAGGCACACTATTCCTTCATAAATCATATCTATTCTCGCCGAAAAATAGCTCAAAATATAATTAATCAGTTATCGTAGGTAGCCTCCTAGGAGCGATTCCTATAAGTAATAGGCGAGTGACGACGTATAAGCGTCAGTTTAAGAAAATAATAATTGAAAAATCGTCATTGCGAGGAGACCGTAAGGTCGACGAAGCAATCCAGAAAAATGATTAAAAATGGATTGCCACGCCACCTACGGTGGCTCGATAATAGACAATTTTTCTACTTTATTTTCTTAAACTAACGCCTATGAGTGACGACGTCACCAACTTCTTACTAATTGACCATAAAGGGGCCTGTAGTTCAGTTGGTTAGAACCCACCGCTCATAACGGTGTTGTCGCAGGTTCAAGTCCTGCCGGGCCCACCAAAAATCAATAGGTGAACGGTTTATTTTAAAATGATTAATTTTAAAACACTTTCAATTTACCTGTTCAGACTATATTGTAGCTATTTCATTGTTATATTAGTTCTGCTTATTGGGGTTTTTACTCTTTCAAATATCTTTGATCTTTTACAGCAATCTAAAGCTGTATATATCCCAACGCATTCTTTTTGGAAACTTGTATTATATAAAATACCTTACTTGGTTAATGAAGCGGCTTCTCTGCTCAGCTTTATTGCGATGTTACTTTTTCTAAGAAGATTAACTAAACATAACGAATTAATAACCATTTTATGCAATGGTATCCATATTTGGCGGGTTATTGCTGTTCCATTTTTTGCCGCGATCATTCTTGGTATAATACTAATAACTATATGCAACCCTATTGGTACATTCGGTCTACAAAAATATGAATCTTTAAAAGCCAAGCTGTTTAAAAATACATCGACTAACCTTATAATATCAAAATCTGGTCTATTATTTTTTGAGAATTATCAGGGCAAAAAAAGAATCGTTCAGGCTGGGTCTATTGATATAGTGAATAATAAGTTAAATAAGGTTATTATATTATTCTTGGATAATGAAAATAGCTTCTTAAAAAGAATTGATGCTCAATATGCTATTTTAATTGATAATAATTTTGAATTAACTTCTGTAAAACTTTCGGATGCTAATAACTTCAAGCAATATGAGAATTTTGCCATTCCAACAAATTTGTCAATAAATAACTTACTAAATAGTTTTATAACCCCTGAAATGATTGCTATTTGGGATTTACCAGATATAATTCAGCAATTAGTAAAATTTGGCTTACCCATAACTAATTATCAGATTTATTTCTATAAACAGTTATTTAAACCTATAATTATGGCTACTACCGTAATTTTAGCAGCATGCTTTTTTAGCCTCAGGCAACGTGATAATTCTCAGGAAAAAATTTTAGTAATTGGTTTATTTTTAGGTTTTATTATTTATTCTTTATTAGAGGTGTTGTTTAAAATACTTGCATATAATGCAACTCCTCCTTTCTTAGCTATTTTATTACCAAATATATGTATATTATTTTTCAGTAATTTTGTTATTATGCATTCTAAGAAAATTTGATATATTCAAATGTATTTAATCTTGAGGATTGATATAAGATGGTTAGAACTTAAGACTTTGGAGAAATAAAAATGCTAACAAAATTTTTCAGTAGATTTGCAAGTGATATGGCAATAGATCTTGGTACTGCTAATACTTTAGTGTATGTCAAAGGCAAAGGAATCGTATTAAACGAACCTTCTGTAGTTGCATTGATTAAAGTGGATGGAGCATTTAAACCATATGCATTTGGTCATGAAGCAAAAAATATGTTAGGACGCACCCCAGCCGATATTGAAGCTAAGAGACCACTAAAAGATGGGGTTATAGCTGATTTTAAGGGGGCTGAGGAGATGATAAAGCATTTTATCAGAACAGTACATAGTCGCCGCTCATTTACTGGTCCAATGATTATAATTTGTGTACCCTCAGGTTCTACACCCGTTGAACGTAGAGCTATCCAAGAAGCAGCGGAGAGTGCAGGTGGTAGAGATGTGTATCTTATAGAGGAACCTATGGCAGCAGCAATCGGTGCTGGCTTACCAGTAACAGAAGCAACTGGTTCAATGATTGTTGATGTAGGCGGTGGAACAACAGAAGTAGCCGTCTTATCATTAGGCGGTATTGTATATGCTAGATCAGTGCGGGTTGGTGGTGATAAAATGGATGAGTCTATTATTTCTTACATTAGAAGGCATTATAATTTGCTAATCGGTGAAGCTACAGCAGAAAAAATTAAAAAGCAGATTGGTGCTGCTTATGTAGACGATAGTTTAGAACCAAGAGTAATGGAAATTAAAGGGCGGGATTTAATTCATGGCATTCCTAAAGAAATGCTACTAAACGAGAAACAAATTGCTGATAGTCTAATTGAACCAGTCAGCCAAATTGTCGACGCAGTAAAAGTAGCGTTGGAATGCACCCCTCCTGAACTTTCATCGGATATTGTAGATAAGGGGATTGTTATGACTGGTGGTGGGGCATTACTTCGAAACCTAGATCATGTTCTAAAAGAAGCAACTAAATTACCGGTAATTGTTGCTGAACAGGCTTTATCATGCGTAGCTCTTGGCACAGGAAAAGTATTAGAAGATTTTCAAAAATTAAAGCATGTGTTATTTAAACAAGATTAACAAATGGCATTACTAGCAAATAGAATAAAGAATCCTAGTAGAATAGCAGGGTTAGCTAAATTTATACTTGTTACCGCGAAACGCGGTTTGATTTTATTTTTTACCATAGCTTCGCTTTATTTATTTATTGCTACTCCCAAAAGACTCTCTTCTATGTCTCTTGAAATCGTTGGACATGTTATGTTTAGTGGCTTGCTAATTCATGAAAATGTATTTAAACAAATTAACCTAATAACCCAAAATTTTATTTATTTACGGGACTTAGCAAGAGAAAATATTGAATTACAATTAGAGGTGGCAAGATTAAGAAGCTTGCAGAGTGATATATATTTAATCCAATCTGAAAATAGAGAGCTAAAACAACTATTATCAGTTATAGAAGAAGAGCAATATAGCTATGTTAGTGCTAAATTGTTAAGCGTCTCATTAAATCCCTTCAGTAAAACTGCTTTACTGTCAGCTGGGGCAAAACATGGTGTGGCAATTGATCAAATAGTTACCAACAGTGAAGGATTAGTTGGACGAGTAATACAGGTAAGCAACAATTATTCTAAGATAATTTTAGTTAATGACGTGAATTCTAGAATTCCGATCACTACAACCTCTTCAAAAGAGAAAGGTATAATGAGTGGCTATGGTAACGGTAGTAAAATACTCTATTTACCAAAAAACCATTTAGTGCAAAAAGCCGAGAAAGTTATAACCTCTGGTTATGGAAATATTTATCCTTATGGCATAACAGTTGGTTACGTAAACAAAGCAAATTCAGAAAATGTTCTTGTAAAACCTATAGTTGACTTATCTAAAACTAAGTTTGTCAGCATATTACTTCCACAATGAATCTTTTATACTATATTTTATGTTTGGACAAAATCCCAAAAGGGCAGCAATATTTAATGACGGGACTAGCCTAGAGATTAAAAGTATCTTTAAGACTATTCAGGGAGAAGGTCCTTTTGTTGGTATGCCTGCTGTCTTTATTAGGCTTGGTGGATGCAATCTAGCTTGTAATTTTTGCGATACCGACTTTGAAGATTTTAATATATTGACTATTAATAATATTATCGAAGAAGTCCAAAGATTTACGATTAATGTCAAATTAGTGGTTATAACTGGAGGTGAGCCTTTTCGTCAACCTATAGAATTATTGTGTCATAAATTAATAAATTTGGATTATATAGTGCAAATAGAAACTAATGGCACGTTATATCGTGAGATTCCAGATAAAGTACATATAGTTTGCTCACCCAAAGCTGCAAAAAATGGTTATTCCTTATTGCGAAATGATTTACTATCTCGCATTAATGCCATAAAATTCTTAGTAGCTAAAAATATACCAGAATATTCTAACATACCTGAAGTCGGGCAAAGTAAATATAATATACCAGTATTTATTCAGCCTATGGATCAAAACAACCCATTGCTAAATAAAGAGAATGAACAACTAGCTATTGATTTGGCACTTAAGTACGGTTATCGCCTTTCTATACAAGTCCATAAGATTTTGGGTATTGATTAGGTTACTAAATAAAGCTACCAATATAGTTGTCAAAGTTTTTTATTTTTATACTTATAGTAATACTGAATTATAGAAAAAATAAACCAAAAAAATAGTGAGTAAAGGGTATCGTATAATACATCCTTGCTAAAGAAAAGTTCATAAAAACCTATATTATGCTCAATTAGATATTGTATCGTTTGAAACAAGATAGTCATATATAACGTCATCCTGATTGTATATAACAGACATTGATCCCACTTAAACATAATTAACCTCAGCATTCAACATAAGCAATAAACCAGTTATGCTTGCATAGCTAACCCGAATACATTACTACGCCTCCTTGCATAAGCGTCAGTTTAAAAAAACAATAATTGAGAAACCGTCATTGCGAGAAGACCGTAAGGTCACGAAGCAATCCAAAAAAGTGATTAGAAATGGATTGCCACGCCACCTACGGTGGCTCGCAATGACGATTTTTCTACTTTATTTTCTTAAACTAATGCCTATGCACCTTCTCGCAATGATGTCTAGTTATTAATGGAAATCTAAATGATCAAATATCTCCCCATGGTGACCTATTATTAGCATACTATCTTCATCGATTGCCATAGCTACCGGATATTTTAGTGCAGTAGTTGTCGCAACATTAGTTAAATATCCTTTTGCAGGGATTTTTTTAACGTTAAACGTCAATTCGGGATAAGGGATAAGAAAAAATAAAGGAGATATAGGAGTTGCAAGGAGTTAATGCCTGTGATAAATGTTTTTTT
>NZ_MWZE01000038.1 GCF_002259525.1 Rickettsia endosymbiont of Culicoides newsteadi
GTCGCCATATTGCTATTATTAAATTTATTCATTATCTATCATTATAACTTATATTAACCTCTATGTTAAGTGCTATAACTCCTTGCAACTCCTATATCTCCTTTATTTTTTCTTATCCCTTATCCCGAATTGACGTAAAACTATACAAAGTACGGCAATCCTTGTGGAATATCTTGATGTTTTATGGAATATAGACGATCAGGCTATTTTTGCTGGCATTATTAGCTTCTATTTCGGACAGCGTATGTTTAATAAATTATGGAAACGTAAAATGTAATGCAACATATTATTTGTATATTGTGACATAATATGCTACAATACTGCCTAAGAATTTTATTTAATTAAAAGATTAGATATATGCTAAAAAGAATCGTTTGGAGTATTTTCTTTGTTCTAATTATATACCCAATTATACTTTCATGCTTGGTTGTAAAATACTATGCTAGCTATAAGATAGGTCTATTTGAGATAAGTTTGTTCATAGCTGGCTATTACGGCTCTAATATTGCTGTTGGCGTTGGATTGCATCGTCTATGGTCGCATCATGCCTTTAAAACAAATAAGGTGGTGGAGTTTATTCTTGTTATGATGTCAGCCGCTACTTTCCAAGGACCAGTCTTATCTTGGGCATCAAATCATTATAAGCATCATACTTATACTGATAAAGATCAAGATCCGCATAGCCCATTAAAGTTTGAGAATAGAATTTTAGGGTTTTTATGGTCACATATTGGATGGATGATAATTGATGGAAGCTATAAGTCCATTGACCGAGTTACTATGGTTAAACTTGGTAAAAATAAATTTCTGAGATGGCAATTAAAGCATTATTGGCAAATTTCTCTATTTATGAACACTATAGTACCCGCATTAATAGGTTATTTGATTGGTGGTACTATCATCTCTGCCTATGCTGGGTTCTTGTTTATTGGTATGGGTAGAGCATTACAACAACATGCAACTTTTTGCGTTAATTCTCTATGTCATTTTGTTGGTAGCAAGAAATATTACAAAGGTACTGCCGGGGATATTTGGTGGATGGCATTATTCTTATTAGGTGAAAATTGGCATAATTTCCATCATGCATTCCCATCAGATTACCGTAATGGTGCTAAATGGTATCATTTTGATGTCCATAAATGGATAATATATGTGATGAGTAAATTAGGGCTGGCTTGGAATTTAGAAGTTACTCCTGAAGTTAGGATACAAGCGAAGGTGAATGAGACTAGTAAGTACCTAATAGAGGGAAGAAAGCAACAATTAAGTTTACTGCAAGATAAAATTAATCAGTTGGGAGAAAGAATATATGTAAAACTTAACGAGCTTGAAAATTCTTCTATATCGATTAAAGTGCAATTACAAAAATCATTTATAGAAATTCAGGAATCACTGAAAAAGCTTGCTGAACAACTACATTCATCAATTCAGTTAACAGAAGAGTCGTCAGAGCGATTACTAAAAATTGCTAGTAAAAAAATTAAAGATCGTGAGATGGCAATTTATAGGTTATATAATGAACTAGATAGGAAATATGTTAGGAACTAGATAAAATTGAAACAACAAATAATAATAGAGGGGCGATGCCAGACTTGACATCTATTGAAAATATGAGCTTTGAAGCTGCCTTAGCAGAATTAAAAGAAATTGTAAAAAAAATTGATACTGGTGAGGAAAGCTTAGATTCGTCGATTAGTAGCTTTGAAAGAGGGGTGTTACTAAAAGAACACTGTGAAAAAAAGCTACAGGCGGCTAGATTGAAGATTGAAAAAATCACTAAGCAAGCAGATTCAGCTATTATTATAGAAAAGATAGAGCTATAGTTTATAGTACCTAAGTATTATAAACAGCATAAAAACGTCATTGCGAGCTGATGTATCCCCACGAAATTGTTGCAAAATAGCAAGAATTGATAGAATATCATCATTATTTAATGATGATAGAGATAGTAGGTTATGGATGTAAAAACAATATTAAATCGAAGTAATAAAAGAACATTGTCCTTTTATACATAATAATCGTTTAAATGCGTTACTTGATGTTGCAGGAGGCTTGACAGTAAAAGATAAAAAGATTTATTCGTATTTTATCCTTGGGAAATTTATTATTGAATTTAATTATTTGCATACCATAAAACCATTGCTAGAACCCCTGGCATCTATTATAAAGACGGAGCTTTGTCGTGCTTAATTTCGTGGGGATACATCAGATTGCGAGGAGCCACTTTAGTGGCGCACTTTAGTGGCGACGAAGCAATCCAAAAATGTGGGTTGCCACGACCACTACGTGGTCTCGCAATGACCTCTTGTACTTTTCTGTAATTTTTAAATTGCCACGGAGTTATGCGTAAGGTAAGTAATAGGCAAGGATTGAGCAACGACGTCACCAACTTCTCATCAATTAACTATATTCTAATTTTCAACAATTGTGGTCTTATAACATCTTCGCTAATAGACACCAGTTTGCTGTGAATAAATACAATCGGGTTAGTTATATAATTTGTTGGAGTTAAATTGAAAATGCACTATCATCGTGACGTTGCTAAAAGAGTTATATTAAAAGAATCTGCCGCACTAATTGAATTATCTAATAACATTCCAAGTAGCTTTGATAATGTAGTAGATCATATAATTAATTGTAAAGGTAGAATTATTTTAACTGGTATAGGAAAAAGTGGTTATATAGCCCATAAGATAGCAGCGAGTTTTGCTTCTACTGGTACGGCTGCTTTTTATTTGCACCCAGCTGAGGCTAGCCATGGCGATCTTGGAATGGTAACTGAAAGTGACTTAGTTTTCATGTTATCTAATTCAGGAGAGACCAAAGAATTATTTGATATAATGAAATATTGTAAGCGATTTTCTATAAAGATAGTTGCCATGACTATGAACGTCAACTCTACTATAGCAACCAATAGCGATTTTTTATTATTAATACCACGAATTAATGAAGCGTCTTATATAGCCGCTCCGACAACCTCTGCAATAATGATGTTATCCCTTGGAGATGCACTCACCACTTCTGTACATGAAGCTCGAGGTTTTTCTGAAGATGATTTTCGACTATATCATCCTGGAGGAAAGATTGGAGCTAATCTTATCAAGGTGGAAAGTTTAATGAGGGTAAAAGATCAGTTGCCATTAGTATATGTCGATACTTCATTTACGGATACTATATTAGTTATGAACCAAAAAAGCCTTGGATGTGCGATAGTAGTAAATAAAGATTTGAGTTTGGTTGGTATTATAACAGATGGAGATTTGCGTAGACATATTAATGATCAAATAAATATGAAATATGCACGTGATGTAATGACTGCTAACCCACAACAAATTTCTTCCTCGAAATTAGCGGGAGAGGCTTTAGGGATGATGAATAGTAAATCAATTACTAGTATACCTGTAACTGAAAATAATATAGTTATTGGTATTGTTCATATCCATGACTTACTTCGGGCAGGAATTAGTTGATGAATGTCCATGATAATGTTGGTAGTATTATGGTTAAAATTCCCTTCATAGATAAAAATAGTAGTGCTATCATTTTATCTTATAGACGTTTAATTAATCTATCAAAAATCTTATCTTTTTTAGGTCTAGCACTAACCTTATACTTAATTTATATCAATTTTAATCCCATTAATAATAATTTAGAATCAATTGAAAATAATACCGAAAATAGTGCTTTTGCTCCAAATGATAAAACAAATTATGAAATAAAAATTTTAAATTCAACTTTCAAGGGTTTAAATAAAGACTTAAATCCTTACCAAGTTAATGCTGTGCAAGCATTTAGGACTTTAGATAATAAATATGCATTAGAAGAAATTAACGCTAAATATAAAATAAATGGTAATAACCTATTAGTGATCAATGCAAAAAATGGTATATTGAATGAGAATAGTCATATGTTAGAATTAACAGAGGATGTCCAATTTTTTTTAGGGGAAGGCATATTAAAAGCACAAAAAGCCCAACTAAATCTACTAAATAAAGAAGCATTTGGTAAAATGGGCGTGATATTGTTCTATAAAAATTGTGAAATTACTTCTAATAAATTTAGTTCCACAAATGATAATAATATTATAAATTTCAAAGGTAGCGTATCAACGATTATTGATGTATCAGATTTTTAGCACAATTTGCTATATGCTGTTTTTTTTAATAGTGAATTCAGCAATAGCTTATGGAGAACATCCATACTCAAAACATTCTAGTATGGATAAATTATATATTAATTCTGATAATTTAGTAATTGATCAGATAAAACAGCAAGCTTGTTTTACAGGCGAGGAGGTGACTTTATGGTTTGATGATATAATGGTAAAAACGACTAATTTAGAAATTTTTTATAAAATAGTTGATAATAAAAAAACTATTAATTACATATCCATACCGTCAAAATTGACTGCTAAAAGGAATGATGGTCAGGAAGTATTAATTGCTACTTCTGCAAAATATTTTGTGGAAAGAAAGGAGTTAATCCTACTTGGTGACGTAATAGTACAAAATAAGGACGGTATTATAAGAACCGACAAGTTAGTATATTATACAGAACTCAATAATGTAAATTATAGTAAATCCAAGAATTAATTGGAACAAAGAAGTATGTCGCATTTAATAATAGATAGATTACAAGTAAATAGTATTTCAAAATCTTATAATAAGAGAGTGATATTGAACGACGTATCTCTTCAATTAAAAACAGGAGAAATAGTTGGTCTTTTTGGTCCAAACGGTGCCGGCAAAACTACCTGTTTTAGTATTATTATAGGGCTTACCAAGCCAGATAGTGGAGCATTATTTTTTAATGATCATGATATTACCAATTTGCCAATTTATTTAAGAGCTAGGTTTGGCTTTAGCTATCTTCCTCAAGAACCATCAATTTTTCGTGGATTATCTGTCGGAGATAATATTAGATTAATGTTAGAGGTTTTAGAAAATGATCAAGAAATTATTGAACAAAAAATATTAGATTTGCTTAAAGAATTTTCTATTCTCCATCTAAAAGATATGCCGGCAATGGGATTATCCGGTGGAGAAAGACGTAGGCTAGAAATTGCAAGAGCAATAGCATTAGACCCCAAATTTATTATGCTTGACGAGCCGCTTGCAGGTATTGATCCACTAGCGATCGAGGATATTAAAAATTTAATTGTCCACTTACGTAACCGTAATATTGGCATCTTAATCACTGATCATAATGTGAGAGATACACTCAATATAGTTGACAGAGCATACGTTATTTACAACGGAAAAGTCCTATTAGAAGGAACACCACAAGAAATAGCTACAAGTTGCCAAGTAAAGGAGGTATATTTAGGACAATCTTTTTCTTTGTAACAAGCTTTGTCACAATAGAAATATAGAAACGATAAGTCTAGGAGTTTAAGATATAGTCAATTCAGGGGAATTGGGTAGCAGGAACGATGGAGCGACGCCTATAAGTAATAGGCGAGCGACGAGTGCCGACGTCACCAACTTCCCATCAATTGACTATATGGTTGTTTACAATTGTTTGATCTAATATTATAGTAGAAATTATATAGTGAATTAACTTGATAAGTGTTAGTTTAAGAAAACAATAATTGAAAAACCGTCATTGCGATGAGCCATTTTAGTGGCGACAAAGCAATCCAAAAAACGATTAAAATGGATTGCTTCGGAGACTTACGCCTCCTCGCTAATAGACAGCACGATAGGTGCTTATTCGGCACTAATTCAGGTTAATTGACTATACAAAGTAATCTTAATACTACAGTTTGTAGATTAATTGAAGACATCATATGACCATATTTAATATTTCAATAGTAGAATGGTGGCTGATCGCTGGCATTATTTGTATAATTATAGAATTTTCTAACATTCCAAATGTTGGTTTTTTATTTTTGGGTTTAGGTGGAATATCTAATGCAATAATATTAAATAATTATTCAGACCTTTTAAAATACCAATATATAATTTTTGGGTTTATTTCTTTTTTATGGCTGGTTATTTTATGGTACCCACTAAAATTCTATGTTGGCAAGAAACATGATAAGTACGAATATTCTGATATGTTAGGTCAGGAAGTGCAGCTATATAGCAATGAACTGCTAATAGGAGAAAAGGGACAGGTATTGTGGTCAGGAACTATTATGAATGCCAAACTCAGCAAAGATTCTGTAAAATCAGCATATAAAGGAGACACACTTCGCATAGTACAAATTGATGGTAATGTTCTTATATGCACTACAGAAAATTTGAAGAAGTGAGATCATAAAATGACTATTATTATTTACCTAATAGGAACCCCAGGAACCGGAAAATATACTATAGCAAAAGAAATAGCAAGGGCTGGTTATAGAATATGTGATAACCAACATATCAATAATCCTATTTTTTCACTGCTAAATTATGATGGATTGACTCCTATTCCAGAATTTGCTTGGGATGCAATTGGGCTTATACGAGATGGTATTTTTAATTTTCTAAGCCAAGAAATTAGTAATAATTATGTTCTTACCAACTGTCTCTATGAAGTTGATGGTGATCGTAAGCTTTTTAACCAAGTACAACAGCTAGCAATAAATCGTAAATCAGTGTTTCTTCCTGTAAAATTACTAATTTCACAGGAAGAAAATATTAAGCGAATTCAACATTTAGATAGGCTAGTTCGTTATAAATCAATCGACGTACAAGATGTTTATCCAGAATATCCATTAATTCAAATTTCTCATCCTAATTTATTTGAGTTTGATGTTACAAACCTTTCTGCTAGTGAGGCTGCAAAGAAAATCTTACAGTATAGTCAACTTCTCATCAATTGACTATACTATTATTGTGTTGACCATTTACGTTAGAAAACTATATTAGAAGGTGTATGATAGAAAATAATTTTATTACTAATTTAGTAAATCAGGAATTCTCAGTCACTGAAATTTCTAGCAAGATTAAGGAATTGCTTGAAAATAACTTTGGTTATATTAGAGTAAAGGGAGAAATTTCTGGTCTTAAGATAGCAACTTCTGGTCATGGTTATTTTAATCTTAAGGAAAATACAGCGATTCTAGCTTGCACTTGCTGGCGTCCGGTACTTGCCAAAATGCAATTTACCCCAGTTGATGGCATGGAAGTGGTAGCTATCGGCAAACTCTCTGGGTATGCAGGAAATTCACGATATCAGCTATCGGTAGAGGCTCTTGAGCCTGCAGGTCTTGGGACTATTATGCAAATTCTCAAGGAGCTGCAAGCTAAATTAGAAAAAGAAGGTATCTTTGATAAACCAAAAAAACCATTACCTTTCTTGCCTAATAAGATTGGGGTAGTTACCTCAATGACTGGGGCGGTAATTAGGGACATTATACACCGTATTAATGATCGCTGTCCGTCTCATATACTAATATGGCCAGTCACTGTTCAAGGTGGCAATGCTGCAAGTGAAATTGCTGGGGCAATTGAAGGGTTTAATAAATTAGAACAAAATATAAAACCTGATGTTATAATTGTTGCAAGAGGTGGGGGTTCTATAGAAGATTTATGGGCATTCAATGAAGAAGTAGTAGTACGTAGCGTATTTAGTTCAGATATTCCTATTATTTCAGCAGTTGGGCATGAAGTAGATAATACTTTAATTGATTTAGTAGCTGACAAGAGAGCTCCTACTCCCACTGCGGCAGCTGAATTTGCCGTACCTGTACTTTCTAGCCTTAATTACACAATAAGTTCGTATTATGAGACATTACTTAACCGTATTATTCAGCTAGTTAAATATCAACAGCAAGCCGTTAACTCCAATACTAATATTTCCAAAAGTCTAACTACTTATATAGACTATAATCAACAGCTTCTTGATGAACTAAGTTTTAGATTAACAGAGTCTTTGCCCAATTTACTTAAATTCAAAGAGGCAAAACTTGATTCACTGAATGTAGAAATATTAAATCCTATGAAAATAGTTGATTATAAGTCTTTAGAATTAGACCATCAATTTAATTATACACTAAAATCTATTAGCACTAAGTTAAAAAATTATGATCATCAATTAAATTTAAATAATCTACTACTTACCAGTTTAGACTACAAAACCGTACTAAAACGTGGCTTTACGGTAATCAAATCCGCCGATGGAGAATTTATAACATCAAAAGTTATGGCAAGCAAAAAACAAGAATTTAATATTAAATTTTTTGATGGTGATATATTAGTCCACACTATAAAATAGTGTATAGTCAATTGATGAGAAGTTGGGGACGTTGTCACTCGTCGCTCGCCTATTACTTTCGCTCCTAACCCCAAATTCTCATCAATTGACTATATACTCTAATTAGCTTGAAGTAGAATTTAATGAGGAGATCTGTACACCATGCAAATACTTAAGAGTATCATCCCGATTATTATTATCTTACAAAACTTTTTTGCCTATGCAAATCATAAGGAGAATAATAATCAACTATCTAATCCCCTTGACACATATTTTACTCAATGTACTGAAGGGGTAAATGATAAAGATCATTTGCTTGTTGATTGCTATTCATTGGAACCCTACCAATTTAGCCATGTAACTAAAAGTGGACACCATAATATTACCGGTTTAGATATTGAATTAATCAATGCTATTAGTAGTAAAATTAACATTGGCATACAATATACTGATTCTGCCTGGGAACAAGTAATATCCAATATCCAACAAGGTAAAAGTGATATGGTGCCAGGACTTACTTATACCGAGGAAAGAGCAGCCTTTGCCAATTTTTCTATCCCGTATCGACTTGTAGAAATTTCCTTATTTACTTTACGTTCAGCAAGAAAACATCTACATTTTAATAATACGAATGAATTCTTAGCTCAGATACGTTTACTAAATTTTCGTCTTGGCATAACTAGAAAAGCTGTTTATGGCAATACCAGAACTACTGAGTACCTAAATCAGGCTAGTAATAATGACATCATCATTAAATATGGCAGTAATGCAGAGCTATTTAAGGGGTTGCTACGTAATGAAATTGATGGGGTTCTTGCTGACAGGATTGCAGGGGTAGCTCTTACTTTAAACTATATAGAAAAAGATCAAATAGAAGAGATCCCTACTGGTATTAAAACCCCTGTACATTTAATGTTTAGTAAGAAAACCGTATCTCCTAATTTAGTCGCCAGGTTTAACAATTCAATTAATGAATTTATCAATAGCGACGAATATAAAAAAATTGTAGAAAGGTATAAATATAATATCCTACTGCTAAAATCTATCGATTCATCATGGTGTTATATTATTGGAGTTATAGGGAGTATAGCATTCGCAATTTCTGGTATCATTATATCAGCTAAAACCAATGCTACGTTGTTTGTTACTTTTGTATTAGCAATGTTACCATCCTTACTAGGATGTATTTTACTTGATATTGTAGTACATAGTGTTAATGCCAGTCTTATTTTAACTCCATATTATACTTGCCGTATTTTTATAACGGTGCTTATTGGTTTCTTTGCTATTAAATTACTAGCTTATTATAACAAGCAATTATATGAGGATGATTTTATCCAAAAAATACGCAATAATACTCTTATTGTTTGTGATTCCTTAGGGCAAGCATCTTTTATGATAATTGGTGTTATAACTGTAATTGTACAAAAAATTGAACCATTAGAGTTCTGGGGACCATGTTTTGCCTGTTTGACTTCTAGTGTTGGTATAATATTCCGAAATTTAATTTGTCAACATGATAAAAATATCGAATCTATACCTAGAGAAATTAATTTTGAAATATTAATATTGTGGGGTGCGATCTTTAGTATATTATTAGATTCTTATGCTTATAAGCCTGATTATAGTACAATAAAATACTCTATTATTACAGTATTTGTAGGAGCTTTTGTTAGTAGGCTTTTAGTTTACTACTATAATATCCCAAACTTAACTTTTCGTTCGGATAATACAGAAATTCTTACAAAAAATATAAACACAAATTGAATAAATAGTCATTAAAAGCAGTATATGGTCAAAGTCATTGTAAGGAAGACCGTAGGTCGACGAAGCAATATACAAGTCTGATGGATTGCCACGCTCACATACGTTCGCTCGCAATGACGTATGCGTTTGAGGAGTCGTAAGTCGAGCCGTCATTGCGAATAAGACCTTAGGTCGACAAAGCAATCCACAAAAGTAACCAAAAATGGATTGCTTCGTCGGCTCATGCCTTTTTGTAATGACATATATGCACCCCAATCGTCATTGCGAAACCATGTAATGGTCGAAGCGATCCATTTTTGATCACTTTCTGGATTAGCTATATTAAGCAAGTAATGCTACCGACTCTTCACCGCCCATATAGTAGCTAAAGTAATCATTGCAATATAAACTCCTATAGATATAGAAGAGTCAGTAAAGTGCCAAAGAGCTATGCACACTGCAGGAGCAGAGCGTCCAAATATTGAAGTACCTAAAGCATCACCAATACTAACCAGCATATATTTATCTGAACCATGAAATAAGCTATTAAGCCAATAATTTAGTGGGCATAAGAAAGTTACCCCTAAGGCAATAATCCATAAACGGACAAAATTAACATACCATATAGAAGCATCAGTCATATATAACCATAATGGTACTATGCTAATAAATAGAATGCTAGTACTTACGATCATTACATCCACAGGACGATATTTTTTAACAAAATACCCTATTAATGGAATCATTGCTGCATCTACGATTAATAAAAGAGTATTAACACTCATCATCGCTTCCAAAGATATAGAGGTAATAAGAGGGACAAAACTATTCATCACTACAAAAGGTATGACATATGTCATATAGGAAAAGCCACTAATTATAGATATAGAGAACGTTCGCTGAGCTGTGTCAGTATAGAATATCATAGTCTAAAATTCAACCTATCAGGGAAGAAAATATCTAGCTGGGAAACGGTTACCGCCCAATCTGGGATTGGCATATTCCACTTTGCTGTAATCTGTTTTATAGCACAAAAAACCAATTTGAACAAGGCATTTTCACTTG
>NZ_MWZE01000039.1 GCF_002259525.1 Rickettsia endosymbiont of Culicoides newsteadi
GTCGCCATATTGCTATTATTAAATTTATTCATTATCTATCATTATAACTTATATTAACCTCTATGTTAAGTGCTATAAATTAGGATCTAGAGCATCAAATACAATGTGAGCTATCATCGCCCATACCGCATTATTATTTTCAAAAATTTTAGATAATTGTTTAAATACTGCAAAATCTGTTTTATTTAATTCAGCAAGCGAAGTGGTAACACGCATACCCTACAATTTTTTATTTATTTCCTTATGATGAGTAAAAAAGTTGACTGCTAAGCGTCATTGCGAGGAGCTGCTTTAGTAGCGACGAAGCAATCCATGAGAATTAGTATAGATACATCAAGACTATATGGATTGCTTCGGAGGCTTACTCCTCCTCGCAATGACGTTTTTATGCTGTTTAATACTTATAGAATAAAAATTGTAGGGTAGGTAACACGTGGCAACTGAATGGCTATCAAGAGTAGCTCTGCCATGTCCTGGCATATGTTTTCATAATGGCAATGCCATTTTGAGCGTTTATTGCCATTATTGCTTCTTTACACAAATCAGATACTTGATCAACAAAGCTTCCAAAGCTACGTTTTATAAATTGCTAAATTTTTAATATTAATGTTTATATAGGATTATTTTTAAAACCCAAAGAAGTAAGCATATGCATGGTCTCCAATAGTGGTAATCCCATAATATTGGAGTATGATCCGTATATGCTAGGAATAAAAGCTTCAGCATAGCCGTGAATCATGCAACCACCTGCTTTATTGATTCCTTCATCTAGGCTACAGTAAAATTCTATCTCTTGATGACTCAGTTTTTTAAACTTGACTATAGTTTGCACTATTTTTTGTCGTGTTAAGAGTTGTTCGGAAGTTTTTTTTATTATACAGACCCCTGTATAAACCCTATGACGTCTTCCAGATAAAATATTAAGACAATATCTAACATCTTCACTTGTTAAAGCTTTGGGTAATATTTTTCTGCCACGAGCTACAACAGTATCAGCTGCTATAATTACAGCTTCACCAGTTATTTGTTGGGCAACAGCTTTTGCTTTTTCCTGTGCCAATCTTATCGCTAATTGATTTGGTAATTCTCGCAAATATTCTGTTTCATTGATATTAGCAGGAATAATTTGGGTGGGAAATATTTTGATTCTTTTTAGCAATTCAAGCCTTGCCGGTGATTGCGATGCTAGAATTACATCTATATTATGCTGTTTTAAAGAAGTACCTTCTACATTTGACATAAATATGAAAAATCTTAATGACGATGGATAACACGACCTTTTGTTAAGTCGTAAGGAGTCATTTCCACTGTTATCTTATCCCCAACAAGTATCCTAATACGATTTTTACGCATCCTACCAGAAGTATGGGCGATAATAAAATGACCATTTTCTAGCTTCACTCTAAAAGTTGCGTTAGGTAAAAGCTCAAGGACAACCCCTTCAAAATTAATTAGCTCTTCTTTGGTCATTACAACTTAAATTAAATTATATTTAAAATGGCTCCCCGGGCCGGACTCGAACCAGCGACCGAACGGTTAACAGCCGTTTGCTCTACCACTGAGCTACCGAGGAACATTTACCTTACCCTTATAACAAATCTTTTGTCTAGGGTCTAGTGTTTTCTTGTTTTTTCTCTAAAAAAAATTATATTTCCTGTATAAGTCTATTAAAAACTGCTATAGTCAATTTAGGAGAATTTGGGGCTAGGAGCGACGAGTGACAACGTCCCCAATTTCTCATCAATTGACTATACTATGCTGGTGTATTTGAGCATTCATTACCAATCCAAAGCCAATAAGCATTGACACCATCATTGTACCACCATAAGATATAAATGGTAAAGGTACGCCCACTACTGGTAATAATCCCATCACCATAGCTATATTTATAAATACATGACTAAATAGGATCGATGTTATGCCTATTACCATCAATTTACTAAATGTTGTTCGACAATTAGTAGCAATCATCAATGAAATTACTATAATTGCCGAATAAAGAGTTAATAGAAACAAACTACCAACAAAACCAAATTCTTCAGCAAAAGTAGCAAAGATAAAATCGGTCTGATGCTCTGGTAAAAAATTTAGATGGCTTTGACTACCTTTGGTAAGCCCTTTACCCCATAACCCACCAGAGCCAATAGCGATTTTTGATTGGATAATATTATAGCCAGCTCCAAGCGGATCTTTCTCAGGATCCAAAAAAACCATGACTCTTTTTCTTTGATAATCATGCATCACTTGCAAAATAACCGGTACGCAAGTAACAACGATAATACCAATTATCATAAAATTTCTTACTCTAAAACCAACAGCAAAGAAAATAACACTAGCAATAATGATAGTAATCACTCCAGTACCTAAATCCGGCTCTTTTATTATCAGTAAAACTGGTACTATCACAGCTATTATAGGCAATAAAATCTTATGAAATCTGGTAAAATCTTCAGTTTTTAATTGATGAAAATACCTAGCTAACATTAACACTATTGCTAGTTTTGTCGGTTCAGAAGGCTGCAAGCGGACAACTCCTAAATCTATCCAACGTTTTGCTCCCATAGCAATAGAGCCAAAAAGCTCAACACTAACTAATAAGATAATAACTGCAATATAAAATATATATGAAAACTTAAATATATATTTTATGTCAATAATCGTAATAATTATCACAATTGGTATAAACAGGAAAAAAATTATCATCTGCTTATATGCCCAAGGTTGAATATTACTATCCGAAGCGGAATATAGTACAACAAAACCAATACTACAAATTATGCTAATAAGAATAATTAAAGTAATCGGTAGTTTTTTTAGTTTTTCAAAATAATTTCCTTGAATTGACATTTTAGGTAGATATCCATAAAAATTAACTATAAAACAATAATAAATATTATATAATTATGCTCTTTAGAGCTAACCCAATAATATTACTCAGTCATTGCGAGAAGCTACTTTAGTGGCAACGAAGCAATTGTTCATATGACAAACTTCATGGATTGCCACGCTCACGTACGTTCGCTCGCAATGACGGAAGTATTTTTACCCAACGTCATTGCGAGAAGCTACTTTAGTAGCGACGAAGCAATCCAAAAATAATTAGAAATTGCTTTGCTACCTTGCAATGACGGTGTAATGTTAGTCGGATTAGCTACAAAGTTTAACACAACGATAAAGAACATGAAATTATTATTACATAACACACTAACTCGCAATAAAGAGGTTTTTGTACCGCTAGATAATAATCTAGTGAAAATGTATGTTTGCGGTCCAACTGTCTACGATCACCCCCATATTGGTAATGCTAGATCCGTAGTAGTATACGATATTTTATATCGCTCACTAAGTAAAATATTTGGTAAAAATCATATAAAATATGTCCGTAATATTACCGACATTGATGACAAAATAATAAATAGAGCCAGAGAACTCAAAATAACTATTCCTGACTTAACAGCCAAAATTACAGAAGAATTTCATTGTAATATGCAATATCTAGGTTGCAAAACACCAAATATCGAACCAAAAGCTACTATGCATATTGATGATATGGTGATGATTATTCAAAAATTACTTGACCTAAACCATGCTTATATGGCAGATAACCATGTTTATTTTGATATTTCTACCTCTCCAGATTATACAAAATTATCAAATCGTAATCTTAATGAAATGCTAGAAGGAGTACGTATTGAAAATAATCTATCAAAAAAGCGCCCCCATGATTTTGTCTTATGGAAACCAGCCAATAAAGATGAAGAAATATTGGCAAATTTTGATAGTCCTTGGGGAAGAGGTAGACCAGGATGGCATATAGAATGTTCAGCGATGAGCTATAAATATCTAGGAGAAAATTTTGATATTCACGGTGGTGGAGCAGATTTAATTTTTCCTCATCATACTAATGAAATAGCACAAAGTACCTGTGCTTTCCCGAACTCTTACTTTGCTAAATATTGGGTACATAATGGATTCTTAACCTGTAATGGTGAAAAAATGAGTAAGTCGCTCAATAATTTTATTACGGTAAAAGATTTGATAGATAAGAAAATCCCAGGTGACGTGATTAGGTTATTGCTAATGAGCAGCCATTACCGCAAACCATTAGATTACAACGATAAGGCTTTAGAAGATGCTAAAAAAACAATAAATTATTGGTATAGAGCGACAGAAAATTTAGATATTAACAAGCTTGATGTTCAGAATGTTCCAGAGGAATTTTGCTCAAGCTTATTTGATGATCTGAACACCCCTCTTGCCATAAAAATAATCAACGATTATGCCAAATTGGTTTTTGCCAGTACCACAGAAGACGATAAATACACCTATGCATCCTACTTGCTTTCTTGCAGCAATTTTATCGGTCTAATGACCAAGCCAGCTAGTGTGTGGTTCCATTATACAATAAATGATCAACAGGGCGATCAATTAATTATGCAGCTTATTGCCCAAAGACAACAAGCAAAATTACAAAAAGATTGGCTATTAGCCGATCAAATTCGCCAAGATTTATTGCAAGATGGCATTATTCTAGAAGATAAACCAGATGGATCAACTATTTGGAGAAAAACTTGATTATCAAGAATAAGACGTTTATTAGCGAGTATAGTCAATTCAGGGGAATTTGGGGCTAGGAGCGATGCCTATAAGTAATAGGCAAGCGACGAGGGACGACGTCACCAACTTCTCATCAATTGACTATAGTATTTTTGCTACAACGAAGCAATTTCTAGTTACTTTTTGAATTACTTCGTTGCCTATGTTTCAATGCTTAGATTTGTCTATAGCAAAACCTATTGAATTAGGTGATATTATGATAAAGTAATATGCATATCTCCTATAACGTCTATGCTATAATCCTCGCCACCATAGTTAAATTCTAGATGACCATCAGGGGTAAGAGATAAAAAAAGGAGATGGAAATCATGTCCTGTAAGAGTGACAGTAGGCCCTCCTGCCCTTACAGTTAATGATTCTCCAAAAGTCGAATCTCTAACAACTACAGCAGGTTCTGCTGCTTCTATTCTTTCTTCTGTTCTCAATATTCTTGGTGTATTTGGTATATTAGGGGCGGTCATAATATTTTCCTATTTAAAAATTATTTTGTGCATTATATATAATTTAATTTTTTACGCAATATCTTATACGTTTTTAAAGATTTTGTCTGAAAAAAGCTGTTCTCTAAGCGTCATTGCGAGCGAACGTATGTGAGCGTGGCAATCCATAAAGCTCGTATAGTCAATTGATGAGAAGTTGGGGACGTTGTCGCTCAATGCTCGCCTATTACTTATAGGCGTCGCTCCATCGTTCCTAGCCCCAAATTCCCCTGAATTGACTATAATATGGATCAACTATGTTTCGCAATAAAAATTTAAATAAATTTGGTGTAAATTTATTATAAAGCTATATAATTAAATCTACTTAAATCAACTGCAGAAGCTATATTTGCTCAGCCATATTCAACAACAAATTATATTATGAAAATCAATGTGGAAATTATTCGCACTTATCAAGATTGGAAAAATCATAAATTTATCAATAAACTATTAGTCAAGAAGGTTGCGTGTGCTATATTAAGTAGATATAAGAATTTTAAAGGAGTTGCAAGGTTTGAGCTAGCGATATTACTAACTGATAATAATGAAATGTTAAATTTGAATAGCCAATTTTGTGGTAAGGGGAAAGCTACAAATGTGCTATCATTTCCTGATATAGAATTAGACTTTCGGCATTTACTTGAATTTACTCCTAATGTAGGTTATATGTATTTGGGAGACATAGCTTTTGGGTATGAAATAATTCAGAGTGAAGCGATAAGTCAAAATAAAAGCTTTAGGGATCATTTTATACATCTTTTGGTACATAGTATTTTGCATTTACTTGGCTTCGATCACCAAAATGACGAAGAAGCAACTATTATGGAAAATTTAGAAGTAGAAATATTAAAGGATTTTGCTATTGTTTCTCCATATTAACAATTATGCTAGGTTATGTGAAAAAAGAAGATATTTCCTCTATTAACTCTAAAAAGGCTATGCTTACAAATCCTTCAAAATTTGATATTCTTAAATCTTGGTTCTTTCGTCTGTTTCTTAAAGAAAAGATAGAGGATAATTTTTATTATACTATTAAAAAGCTAAAATCTAACAGCAAGAAAATGGCATTGGAAGAAAAAAAGATTTTTATGAATCTTTTGAAATTTGGTCATAAAACTGTAGAAGATGTAATGATTCCTAGATCTGACATTAAGGCAGTAAAATTAACCACTAGCGTGGAGGAGTTAAGCAAAATACTTAATAGCAAAATACCTCATACTAGAACGTTAGTTTATGATGAAACGTTGGATAATATAATTGGTTTTATTCATATAAAAGATTTGTTTAAGATACTTGTTACTAAGCAAGATATATCGTTGAAAGGAATAATTCGTAAACCTATCATTTCTGCTCCTTCAATGAAATTGATAGATTTATTAGCGAAAATGCGAAGAGATCGTGTGCAGATATCTATAGTTGTTGACGAATATGGTGGAACTGATGGTATTGTCACCATTGAAGATATTATGGAAGAGATAGTTGGTAGAATAGATGATGAGCATGATAAAAAGTCGGATAATGATAATTTCAAAATTATCAATAATAATACCATTTTATCAAATGCTCGAGTGAAGGTTGAGGAGCTTGAATTGGCTCTTGGAGTGAAGTTAAAAACAGAAAATGATGAATTCGATACAATTGGTGGCTTAGTTTTAGCAAAAGTAGGTAATGTGCCTTCGGTTGGTATTAAAATTGATATTGAGGAACAGGTTGAACTTGAAGTAATCGAGGCAGATCCGAGATCACTTAAGCAGGTTAAATTAAAATTAAAAAATGGTACATTATTACCTAATTATACTTTATGATTATCGCAACTAATTTAGCCATGAGTTATGGTGCAAAAATATTATTTACCGACGTAAATGTTCATATCAAAAATGGTAATAGATATGGGCTTGTTGGAGCGAATGGTGCTGGTAAATCTACTTTTTTTAAAGTTCTAATTAAAGAAGAGGAAGCAAGCATTGGTGAAGTCAATATAGTTAAGAAGGCTCGTATTGGTTGCTTGAAACAAGATCAATTTATTTATGAAAATACTTCAATTATTAATACTGTTATTGCTGGTAGAAGCGAATTATGGCAGGCTCTACAAGAAAAGGAAAAAATATTAGGGAATGAGAAATGTGATGAGGAAAGCGGTTATCGGTTAGGTGAATTGGAACAAATTATTGCTGATAATGATGGATATATCTCAGAAATTTTTGCCATTGAGCTACTTCTAGGTTTAGGGATACAAGAAAAATATCATCATCAACCATTATCCGTTTTATCCGGCGGCTACAAACTTAGAGTATTACTAGCCCAAAGTTTATTCAACAATCCTGATATATTATTACTTGATGAGCCGACCAACCATCTTGATATAGTATCGATTTATTGGCTAGAAAATTATCTAAAACAAAAATTCAAAGGTGCTTTAGTATTTATTTCGCACGATTTGACTTTTCTTAATAATATTTCTACCCATATTTTGGATATAGATTACGGTACCATCAAAACTTATACTGGTAATTATGATATTTTTATTCGTGATAAACAGCTAATTGCCGATCAAAAGCTTAAGGATCTTACTAATATAGAGAAAAAAATTGCTACTATGCAGGTTTTTGTTGATAAATTCCGGGCTTCCGCTAGTAGAGCTAAGCAAAGTAGCTCACGAGAAAAGCAAATAGAGAAAATGGAATTACCTGATATACAAAAAAGTTCACGTATTAGCCCGTATTTTAATTTTAAGCAAAAAAGACCATCTGGAAAATTAGCGCTACAAGTTAAGGGTATTTCTAAAAATTATGAGAATAAAAAAATATTAAATAATGTAAGTTTTACTGTAACAAGAGGAGAAAAAATTGTTATTATTGGTCCAAATGGTATTGGTAAATCTACTTTACTAAAAATCCTTCTTGGTAAAATATTCTCAGATTTGGGAAGTTATGAATGGGGATACGAAACTCAAATTTCTTATTTTGCTCAGGATCATCATGAATTACTCAATGAAAATATCAACGTTATTGATTGGTTATCCAACCAAATACCTACTGAGAATGACAATACGTTGCGTAGTATATTAGGTCAATTATTATTCCGTAAAGATGAAGTAACTAAGAATATTTTAAATTTGAGTGGTGGAGAAGGAGCTCGTTTATTATTAGCCAAAATTATCTTAGAAGAAAGTAACATATTGGTATTAGATGAACCAACCAATCACTTAGATATTGAATCTAAGCATATGCTAAAAAATTCACTAATTAACTACCCAGGTACTCTAATATTGGTAACTCATGATAGAGATTTTGCTAGCAGTATAGCCACAAGGATTATTGCACTATCCCGCCAAACTATTACTGATTTTAAAGGTAAATATCAGGAATATTTAGCTAAATATAGCAATGATTACTTAGATAGTAACTGGGTATTGGCAAATAAGGCGGGGAAGTAGTCTATTAAGTTTTTTGTAGACTTATAGTCAATTGATGAGAAGCTGGTGACGTCGTTGCTCAATGTTCGCCTATTACTTATAGGCGTCGCTCCATCGCTCCTAGCCCCAAATTCCCCTAAATTGACTATAGCACATAAGCGTCAGTTTAAGAAAGCAATAATTGAAAAACCATCGTTGAAAGGAAGCCTTAAGCTGATGAAGCAATCCAGAAAAGTGATTAAAAAGATATGATTTTTGCCGGAATAGTGTAGCTATTTCAAGAAAACCATGTTTACTCGTAGCCAAAAAGAGCCAAATATGGAATTACTTTCATTATCGCAGCCAGCCTCCTAGGACGTTTTAGCTTTCTTGCCCGAATTAATAATCCTTTCATATAATATTCGGGTTAATGGGTTATACATAAGAAACAACAAAAACATAGTTGAATTATATTCAAAATATATTATAAGTTTTAGTTACAAGAAAAATAATATAGTCAATGTCAAAATTAAAAAATTGTATATACAAAGTTTTTTCCAAAAAAGAAAATAAAGCAAATACTATACTGGTATGTTGGGATTTTGATTGCACTGTAGTAAACGGGCATATTCATTCTTTATTAAAACATAAAAATTTTCAACCTATAACATATGAAAATTGCCTTATTACAAACGGTAGCATAGAAGAAGGGTATACAATAAATAGTACTTATGATCCACATCAAATTCAAGAGATAATGAAACCATTATTACGTTCTGATAAGTTTGGATTAAACCACCGTGATCAATTAAAAGATACGTTTAATTATTTATTAAACAAAGGTTATAAAGTGGCTATTACTTCTCATACCCGATATCCTGATACAATTAAACCAGCATTAAAAAAAATGGGCTTAACTGAGAAACAAATTGAAAAAATCGATATAATAACAGGCGTTCCCATAGGCGGAATAAAAATGGGAAAGAACTTACATATTGAAGAGGCAATGAGGCTTAATGGTATTACAGACTACTTCAATGTAGTATTAGTAGATGATGATGTACGTAATTTAAATGAAGCACAAAAAATAGGTGTGCATGCTATTTTAGTAGGTTCAGATATTAAAGGCAATATGTTATCACTTATTAAAGGGATAAAGTATCAAAAAGTTACTGATACTGGAGAATTTAATAATATATCTAAGGCGCATCAATCGAATCAAATCGAAGATAACTCGAACATATTAGATTCTGAAATTCCTAAATCAGTACAAAAATATCTTCACGTAAGTATGCAACCAATACAAGTGCATAATTACAGTAATGCAATTAAATCAGACACCCAATTACTGGGAACAGAAGAGTAACCGGCATCATTGATACCATACATTATTTAATTCTGATTTAGAGCGGCACTATAGTCAATTCAGAAGAATTTGGGGGCTAGGAGCGATGGAGCGACGCCTATAAATAATAGGCAAGCATTGAGCGACGACGTCCCCAACTTCTCATCAATTGACTATAAAGCATCATCAAGACCATCTAGCCTACGACTCAGAGAAGATAAAAT
Source organism: Rickettsia endosymbiont of Culicoides newsteadi (assembly GCF_002259525.1). Classification (GTDB taxonomy): domain Bacteria; phylum Pseudomonadota; class Alphaproteobacteria; order Rickettsiales; family Rickettsiaceae; genus Tisiphia. The sequence goes on from NZ_MWZE01000039.1 coordinate 10,060, forward strand.
GAGTCTATAGCAACCTGGTTAAATCTTGTCAACAGACCCTAGCTAGCAAAATGTGATGCAAGTGGCAAGATAATTGTGGAGCTAGGAAAGAAGGTTGATAGCATTAGTGCTACTGCTAAAACGAACTAGTTTCTGAGGATAGCAAGCTTAGCGGGCTGTGGATTTAGGGATAATTTCTAACGAACTTCCCCACAATTCCACAGCCACAACTACAGCAATCTAAATTTTCAAAATATTTGGAACACCCAATTATTGCATTTTCAGCAATTCATTAATTTTATTAATAGACATACCTGTCATCTTAGCAATTGACCCCACAGAATTGCCATTCTTTAACAACAGCTTTACCAATTCAGCTTTACCCTCAGCTTTACCTATATAGATACCTCTAGCTTCACCTCTAGCTTCACCTCTAGCTTCACCTCTAGCTTCACCTTCTTCGATATATTTTTGTGCAATAGTTCTCATAATAACGCCTTGTTCTTCTTCTGATAAATATTTGGTTAGTACTTCCTCCAATTCTGATTGCTTTTCCTCAGGAAGCTTAGCGTC
>NZ_MWZE01000004.1 GCF_002259525.1 Rickettsia endosymbiont of Culicoides newsteadi
AAAAAAACATTTATCACAGGCATTAACTCCTTGCAACTCCTATATCTCCTTTATTTTTTCTTATCCCTTATCCCGAATTGACGTCAATTGTGTATAAATCCTTGCCACTTGCTTGGAAGCATAAGCAATCCCTTCACCTTGTAAATGATACATGTCACATAATTGTTTAGCTTGAGCATAGGATTCTTGATATCTACCAAGATAGTTTAGTATTGCCGCCCTAAGTAGATAAGATGAAGTATAAAATCTATTATTAGGGGGCAATCCGTTTTTTGTAAGTACCTCAATATTTTTATCGATATAAACTAAAGCCTCATCATATCTACCTTGGATAAAAAATAAGCTTGCCTTTAAAGAATATATTAAAAATACATCAGATTCTTGGAGTCCTTGTTTTAATAATTTTTGCATTTTTTCAAGGAGTTCTTCGGTAATTTTTATATTGCCTAAAGATACTTGAGATTTAGATAAGTGTAAGTCTAAAATAAATTTTAAGGCATCACAATCATTAAGATCATCTAAAATCTTTAATGCTTGAGTAATGTAAGAAATAGCCACTTCAAAATTTGTTAAGGACATTCTATTATACGCCCCTATTGTTCCTAAATATCGAGCATAATGATATTTTGATTTTCGGACATTTTCCAAAGTTTAAAGTTACCTTCCTTATATTTTTGTTCGAACCAATCTGTCATTTCTTTTACTTTACATATATTGCTATCATTTATACATAAAGAGAGTAAATCAGCTCTTAAATTAAGCATTGCATATACGCCAATATTATATTTTTCCGAATTTTTGAAAAGAATTTCCAGATTTTCACGTATAGTCTTTGATTCTCTCCATACATGTATCAACAATACCGAATTTTTAGGTTTAGGTAGTTTTAAAATAATATCTTCTAAATACATTTTATTGTTTTTAGCTCCATTTAGCTCCATGATCTTATTAGCAATAATATCATGCATCTCAAAAATAGGATTACCTTTGTTAGGATCAATGCTGCTAATCAGTAGGAACTTAGATAATTTATATATATCGTCATCTAGAGTATCTTTACTATCAGTAATGACACTAAGTAGTTGCTTTGAGAAACTCTGATTATTTAGTAAAGCTATTTTATTAAGTAACTTTACTGCACTAGGCTTTAATCCCTGTATAGCCATATTAATATTTGTTGTTATTTTATCAGCTGAGTGATAAATTTTATTCTTATATTCTTCTCTATCTAAACCTTTGATCTTATTTAATAATTGAATGCCTTGAACTATAAGTATAGGGTAACCATTAAATGCTTTTATTAAAAATTCAATATCTTTTTCGTCTTTATTACTTAATAAATTACTAGCTAAAATAGCGGTAGTATCTTTGTCAAATAAAGCCATTTCTATAGTGTTAGGTAATTTCTCACTATCTTGCGAACAAAATATTATATTTCCATTACTCTCCCAATCAATAAACTCTTGAATTTTGTTATTTTCATTAATTTTTAGATTATCAAATATTAATAACCACTTATTCTTGTCAGTTAAATACGATATTACTTCCTTCTTTGCTAAAGTAATATTTTCAGATATATTAGCATGTCTAATACTATTAAGCTGTTTAGCTAACTTGACAAATTGCTCATTAAGATCAACATTACAATCAAAAAACCAAATAATATCGTAATCAGCCTTATTATCATAGGCATGCATTCTAACAAATTGCGTTTTGCCAATACCGCTAGTGCCTACTATACTTACCTGTTTATGTTTACTTAAGCTATCCTTAAGTGCATTACGCTGCTTCTCGTGACTTACAAAATAACTAACTGGTATAATCAAATTAGATATTTGTTCCTGAGCAAATGAATCATTGACCACAATTAACATTATAAGTAGCAAAAAATTCTTATTCATTTTTTTCTCTTAATTAAAGAGTTTAATAAAATGACGTTTTCTTCTTGTTGGTTGTTCCAATTCTTCAAATCATTTGAGTAAATCTCTATAACATTACTTTGATTATGACTTATTTGATAGTTATAACCATTCGTTTGCAATAGATTAAATACTTGACTTAGATTAAGTAGAAAAGGGTTAGCATGGGTTTTGAAAAAATTATTTGACGTTTTTAGCAGCTCTTGTGCTGTCATTATAGGATAACCATCATATTCAAAATGTAGTACCACCTTTTGCTTTATACTGTCAATAGTTAATTTAATATTATGCTTGGTAACAAAAGGTTGGTTTTTTAACAAAAAGAATAGATAGCTAATAACACTATAAATTATTTGATACAATGCTGCATTAGAAGAAAAATGTAATATTTTTGCTTTACTGGAAATTTTAAACGATATATTCTCATCTTCCTGATTAAATCTATCAATAAATAAATCAACTAATTTAGTGGTATCAATTTCTTCTATTTTATTTTCTTGGTACAATGTTATAGAGCAAGGTACTTTATCACCAAAGTTTCTTAACCTATAATCCTTGAGCATATCTTCTTGATTATCGAAATTATTATCAAGCAACGATATTTGATTAGCTTCTTGAGCAAATAAACAATTAATTTCCAAATCTTTTTGTTTATTAAAATCATTATTCCAAATCTTTTTCATTAGGAAGGTTTCACAATGTTTTAATTCTCTTTGATGATTAAGTTTGAGTTGCTCTAATTCTGCAGTATGTTCATCTTGATAATGTAATGCATAAGACTTACTGAAACTGCTAAATAATATTTTTAATAGAACATATAACAAGATCATATTAGCTGTAATAAATGCAGTTAATAGCCAAAAGCTTCTTTTGATCTCTGTTTCTACTTTATGCCAAAATACACTATTAATTGCCAGGCTAATATTAAGTTGGTAAGAATCGTTAATATGATATATTTTATCTATTTGATAATTTTGCATTTTAGTATTTGAATGAAGAAAATTTTTATTCAGTTCTATCTTGTAATTAATGAATTCTGGAATACTCCAATCTAATAGTTCCCCAAAACGGAAAATATTATAATTTTTACATTTTAGTGCTTCAGTACATATCTCAATCTCACTACTAGTGATGTTAATTGAAATGTTTTTGTCCTGAATATTGCTAGATAAGTAATATGCTAAAGAAGAAAGTTTATTCATACTTACCTCTACTATTTTGTCATAATTGGTTTGCAGAATTTGTGCTTTTTTCATCTCAACTTTATCATTATAATATTGATATAATGATATTATAATTGTGCTATAAATTATAATAATTAAGGTAAATATCTTAAATAAATTTTTTCTTAATTTATCTAGATATGGTGAATTTTGCCCTTTCATAAATCAATAAACTAATAGTTGAAAATTGCGCAAAATGCCCTAGGAAACTGTTGAAGATAATTACCCCGACAGCCTCTTAGGTTCATTAGCTGCTTGATAACCACATGTCGCAGCTTAAATACCCCTATATTTAGTTATATATCACACTTTTTATGCTACGTTAAGTTACTATTATGTCAATAAATTTAATTTTTTCCATTGTTAATGAATAATTATTTTAAAAGAAAAAACGAACTAATAGTAATATTGCTTTTTGGTAATCAATTTTTTTACAAAAGCCTACTTGTTTAAAAATATTTACTGCAAGCCTGCAAATATGAGTATCCTGTTATGACAGTCAGAAGTGCGGCAATCCATAAAGCTATTTGCCCTATTAAATCCATGTGAATTATACCCGAACCTTTAGAACCAAGAATTAATACTGACAAAGCGAACATTTGGGTAAATGTTTTAATCTTAGCTAATCTAGATACAGGAATACTTACTTGAATTAAAGCTAAAAATTCACGTAACCCAGCCACCAAAAATTCACGAGCCAAAATTAATAAACACGGTATCTCTCCTGCAACTCCTTTTTTTACCAACATTATAATTACACAACCTACTAATAATTTATCAGCTATAGGATCAAACATTTTACCAAATCCTGATACTAAATCAAACTTCCTAGCAAGATAACCATCAAAAAAATCAGTAATACTAGCTAAAATAAATAATATCGCTGCAATTCTATGAGCAAGCTTAGAACTATCTAGATAAAAGGTCATTACAATAATTGGAATAACCGCTATACGAGCTATCGTCAGATAATTTGGTATATTTTTGTCAATAGTCATTTATTATTACTTTTTGATCTTTTCCCATGAACAACAACGACGGATTATGATCTAAATATAAGAAAATAGGAACCATTTTTTATAAAATAACTTAAAAAACTAATCTATCCTACAGTTAAATTCATACCATCATCATTACTAAAGCATAAAGAACCAACTGGTACTACTGTATCATCATATAAACTCATTGATGCAATTAACAGTCCCGACTCCTGTTTACTACACTCAGGCTCAATTTTTTCGTTTATATTATGTAATACTGCTAAAACATCATATACCCCCAAAGCTCTTGCTTTATCTATGATATATTTTTGTAATTTATTACTATCTTTACAATCTTTATATTTATAGTATTCATATAATTTAACTAATGCCACTAAGCTTTCACTAGCAAAGTCTTTTGTGTCAGATATTGGCAATCCATTAAGGAAGGTTTTTATACTATTGATAGCCCTAACAAAATATTCTACTTGATTTTCATCCGATAAAATACCCTTATAAAAATTTGTCATTCCTTCATAGAATTTGGCGTTTTCTTTTTCCTCAGGTGGTTGTAAGTTTGGCATTGTAACTTTAGCACTTTCTTTCACCAACGCCTTATGGAGTTCAACATAATTGTAACCTCTTTTATTTGCTACATTTTGCTTTGCTCCTACATTTTTTAATTCTCCTAATATTAAATAATCCTTATGAAAAATTGCTAAGTGAAGTGGTGTATTGCCGTCCTGATCTTGAATATTTAAGTCTATTTCAGGATGTTTAATCAGTAAACTAACAGTTTCTAGACTATTAACAGTTACTGCACGATGTAACGCAGTATGTCCATAAAAATCTTGATTATTAGGATCAAATTTATTTGCAAGTAAGATTTTTACAATTTTTGCAGCTCCATAGCAAGCAGCTTGATCAAGTAAAGTTGCCTCTCTTGTATCTCTTTGCTGACTTAATTCACTGCCAAATTTGTTAATTATTAATTTTACTATCTTTGCATGTTTATCACTTACGACTAGGGGCGTTAATGCTTGAAATAAATCTTCTGATTTAATTTTAGAATTGAAATTAGGACACCTACTATTTAACAATTCAAGTGTTTTATTGTCCCCAGCTTTAATAGCATATATGAAAACATGTTCCAAAAATGATTTATTTGATATGTAGCTATCTCTGTCTTTTTCTGTTATTTTAATTTTTGCCATAAAAACGCTCTTAATTAATACCCTATATCAGTTATAAAATAAATATAGCATAAATATTTAGTGCCACTAATAACAAAAGATATTATTTTAGAAAATTATTTTTGTAACAGGGTTATGTGTATGGTGAGTTACTATTACAAAAAATTATAACGAAAAAATTATGACAAGAAAATATTGTTTTAAAATGGATAAACTCATTCGTGATTTGGTACCAGGAATTATGCGGTCTCGTGGTGTTTCGGTATTTGAACGTAGTATGAAAGAAGATGAATATATCCAGCGTCTTAAGGATAAATTGTTGGAAGAATCACAAGAAGTGATTGATGCCCAAACACCCGATGAAGTTTCTGAAGAACTAGCTGATTTGCTTGAAGTAATTTATGCATTAAGTAAAGAATACAACTTATCGATGGAACAAATTGAAGCAAAGCGGTTTATTAAGAAACAGAAAGATGGTGGTTTTGATAATCGTATTTATGGCTCTTATATAGAAATGCATTCTGACAACGAAAATATTGGTTATTTTTTAGCTAGACCAGAAAAATATCCTGAAATAAAACCATCTGACCTGCTTAACTTAGTGTCCCCCCTGCGTAAGTAGGGGGCTAGATTCCACAACTGTTGAAAGTTAGAAGAGGAAGCGGTTTTAGACCGGATAGTTTAAAAGTCGTATGTGGTCAACGTCTATTAGCGAGAAAGACCTTAGGTCGACGAAGCAATCCACAAAAGTAACCAAAGATGGATTGCCACGACCTACTTGCGTGGTCTCGCAATGACAGAAAACCTATCTAAAACCCGCTTTACCTTCTAACTTTCAACAGTTGTGGGCTAGATTCCGCACCGAAGCGGGAATGACAATGAGAAGAAGCGGGAATAACAAAAATAGAATTACTTTAGTTATTGCAGGCAATATCCTAAATTATCCTAAAGGTTTATTGCATCTATACAAGAAAATGTGGCAATTTTTGTTATCTCACTTGCTGATGCCCCCATTCGTACTATTTGTACCGGATATTCAAAACCATTAATTATTGGTCCGATAAAAACACCTCTGGCTAATTCTTGTAATAGTTGCGTTGAGATTGCAGCTGAATGCAAACCGGGCATAATCAAGACATTAGCGGAACCTGATAACCGACAAAACTTATACGAATTACGTAAATTGGGGTTCAGAGCAACATCAGCTGACATTTCACCATCATATTCAAAATCTAGATTCATCCTATCTAGGATTCTAACAGCTTCCCTTACTCTATTTGCCTTTTCTCTCATTGGATTACCAAAAGTTGAGAAGGAAAGTAGAGCAATCTTTGGCGTCATTCCTATATTCCTTGCTATACTGGCAGTTTGCAAAGTTATTTCTACAAGATCTTGCTCACTTGGTAGTTCAGTCACGCTATTATCAGCAATAATTATATTATGTTCCTTGGTAATCATAATAGAATATCCCAATATTCTATTATTCTTTTTGGGTTCCATTACCTTCATAATATCCTCTAAACTATTATAATAGCTCTTTGTTACGCCAGTAACCATACAATCTGCATCACCGCAAGCTATCATGATAGCTGAGAATATATTTTTATCACTTTTAACAAGTCTAGCACAGTCACGGTATAAATACCCTTTACGCTGTAATTGGCTATAAAGAGTATCTATATATTTATTAAGATTTTGGTTAATAGCCGCATTCATTACGGTAATACCATCTAAATCATAATTCATACCTATTTTATTTAAAACAGCAGATATTTTATCATACCTACCCACTAGGATAGGGTGAGCATAACCAGCATCTCGCATAATAATAGCAGCCTTAATTACCTCTTCCTCCTCGCCCTCAGCAAAGACTACTCTTTTAGGCACTGATTGTTGGATTCTTTCAAATAACAGATTCATGTAATGCGAGGTAGGATTTAGTCTGCTCTCCAATTCCTTTGCATAATTCTTGAAGTCAAAATCTGTAATTCTAGCAACCCCACTATCTATAGCTGCCTTAGCTACTGCCATCGAAACAGTGGTAATTAATCTTGGGTCAAATGGCACAGGAATTATATACTCTGGACCAAAAATCATTTTTCTACCAGGATATGCTTTATAAACTTCATCGGGTACAGCTTGTCTTGCTAGCTCCGCTAAAGAAAGGGCTGCAGCTATTTTCATTTCCTGACTGATAGTAGTAGCTCTAACATCTAAAGCTCCACGGAAAATATACGGGAATCCCATAACATTATTAAGCTGATTATTGTAATCAGAGCGTCCTGTAGCAATAATCGCATCACTTCTAACTGACTGTATATCCTCTGGAGTAATTTCTGGGTCTGGGTTAGCCATCGGGAAAATAATGGGATTTTGAGCCATGCTAGCTACCATTTCTTTTGATACCGCACCTTTAGAAGATAAACCAAGGAATACATCAGCTGACTTCATAGCATCACTTATGGTACGCAAATCGGTTTCGACAGCGTATAATTCCTTCCATTCATTCATCCCTTCTTTTCGACCCTTGTAAACAACCCCCATTTTATCACATAGTATAACATTTTTTTTGTCGACACTAAGAGCAATTAATAATTCAATGCAAGCAATCGCTGCCGCCCCTGCACCACTTACTACAATTTTTAAATTATCCAATGAACGATTGGTAATATATGCCGCATTAATAAGACCTGCTGCAGCAATAATAGCCGTTCCATGCTGATCATCATGAAAAACTGGTATCTGCATACAGCTTTTTAATTTTTCCTCAATTATAAAACATTCAGGAGATTTAATATCTTCTAAATTAATACCGCCAAAACTATAACCAAGATATTTTACGGCATTAATAAACTCATCTGGATCAGTAGTATCTATTTCAAGATCGATAGAATCAATATCAGCAAATTTCTTGAATAAAACAGCTTTTCCTTCCATTACCGGTTTTGACGCAGCTGCCCCCAAATTACCAAGACCAAGAATGGCTGTGCCGTTAGTTATTACAGCAACTAAGTTACCTCTAGCCGTATATTTATAAACGTCATCTATATTCTTAGCAATTTCAAGACATGGTGCTGCTACCCCTGGCGTATAAGCCAAAGCCAAGTCCTGTTGAGTATCCAAAGGCTTAGTTGCAGCAATAGCAATTTTGCCTGGTTTCCCATTGCTATGATATTCTAAGGCTTTGAGATAATTTATTTTATTCATTTCATCCATAAATGTTACTCCTTAATTACTTCAAGTTTTCTACTATTAGATATTTATCCACATCAGAACTGACAATGAAACTATTGAAAAAAGTGTTGTGAAAGTAATAATTGATGCCATAGATTCTGGGTCTCCACCAAGCTGACGTGATAAAGCATAAGAGGTACTGGCACATGGTAAACAACTATATAGAACCCCAACTGATTTAGCAGTACCAGTAATTGACATTAATGACAATACTATTATTGTAACAATAGGAAAAGCCACTAACTTAACAAAACTAGTAAATAATACATTTTTCAGAATCGTACCACGCATAAAGAATTTAAGACCTGCTCCAACATTAAGCATACCTATAGCTAAAGCAGAATCAGATAGGGTAGATAAGGTTTTTTTTATGATAAGATGTAATTCTAAATTAGAATAATTAAAAAGGAATCCAATAATACTAGCGATAATCAAGGGATTTTGTACTATTAATTTAAGTGTCCATATAAAGCTAGTTTTAGAACTCTGAGCTACAGAACTATCAGGAACATAATGTGAAAAAATCATTACTGATATGATATTGGTAAAAATAATCATATAGGATGCAATCGCCGATACTATAGCAAGTCCTTCTTGCCCCAAAAGAGGACTACTAACGCCAAAAAAGATATAATTATTATAACGTACTGCCCCTTGAAAGGTTGAAGTAAACTGAATTTTATCAAAGTTGGTTTTTTTCTGATAAATAATTAAAGCAACAGCAATAATAGAAGAGGAGATGATTAATGCAAGTACCAGCCTTATTATAGAAGATGCATTTAAATCAGCTACGGATATACTATTGAAAAGCATGATAGGAAAAAGAAAGAAATACGATAATTTTTCTATCCCCCTCCAAAATTCTTCAGAAGTTAACCATTTCCTTTTGATAATACTACCAAGTAATGGAATTAAAAGAATAGGTAATGTACTAGAGAAGATATCATTCATCAGTCGACGATTATCCCAATTGCTAATTGTCATGCAATTAGCTGTAAATTATGCGTTACAATTAAATTTTTCAATTTGCATAATATCAGAGTTTTATTGCAAATCAAGACGTATACTTAAATATAGCTAACCCGATTAGTATTATAGTTCAATTAATTAGTTACTCACCTTACGTACACATACGTTAGTTTAAAAAGGTAATAATTAGAAAGTTGTCATTGCGAGAAGGCGTTAGCCGACGAAGCAATCTCTACTCTTTTATGGATTGCCACGCCACCTACGGTGGCTCGCAATGATATCAATTATTTTCTGCAATTTTTAAATTGCCATGAAGGTTATTTGCAAGGCGAGTCACTAAATAGACCAAGAAGCTTTTTGGCAAATTTCATTTGTTAAAGATGGTGGCCAGAGCAGGAATCGAACCAGCGACACAAGGATCTTCAATCCTTTGCTCTACCAACTGAGCTATCTGGCCGTTTTTTACTAAAGGTCTATAGTCAATTGATGAGAAGTTGGTGACGTTGTCGCTCAATGCTTGCCTATTACTTATAGGTTCCATCGTTCCTAACCCCAAATATCTCCTAAATTGACTACAAAGGTCTAGCGTTTGCAAAGAGGTAAAGAGACCAAAACTTGTTTTAAAGCATGATCTCTACCCTTAGCACATCTTTGAATATAATACTAGGCTATTTTTTAGTCTCATCTGTTACTTGTGACTGTGGTAACATTATTTTGACATCAGCTTTACTCTCAAGATCAGCGACATACTTTAATATAGCATCCCTACTAAGCCTATTGGTTATATTAGCGGTAGCTTCCTCTTTAGAAGGTATCTGTACAGGTCTTTTGTCAAGAACCATAATAATATGCCAACCAAACTGAGTTTTAACCGGAGAAGAGATTTCATTTACTTTCATTGATAATGCTTTATTTTCAAATTCAGGTACTAATTGTCCAGAAGTAATATAGCCTATTTCTCCGCCATTTTCTTTAGAACCTTCATCTTTTGACAAATCTTTAGCAAGCTTAGCAAATTTTTCTCCTTTATTAAGCCTGTTTTTTATATTTACTGCTTCTTTTTCAGTTGCAAGCAAAATATGGCTTACTTTTACTTCTTCTTTTCCTTCTAAACTAGCAACTAGTTTATCATATTCAGCATTAATCATCTTCTCATCAACATGAGATTTTACATAACGCTCCATCAATTCTTGCTGAATCATTTGATTTTTCGCTATATTCAATTTAGCTTGAAATTCTTTTGAAGATTCAATATTAGAATTTTTAGCTTCTTGCTCAAGCAATTTTGTATCGATATAACCATGAACTAACATTTTCTGTATATTTGCATTAAGATCAGAAAATTTCTTACCTTTAGCACTTGGTTGGTTATCTAAAGAAGACTGGAATTGCTGCATAATCTGCGATTCTTTTACTTCGCCACCTTTATAAGTAGCAACAACTTTATCTTCGTTAGCGAAAGCACTGCTCGCAAGTAAGCTAGCAGATAAAAAAGCTATAGATATTCTTTTCATTTGTTATCCATTTATATTTATTATTATGGCTAGATTTTATAATGATAACCACCTGACGTCAATAGCTATTTACAATTTGTTTGATAAATATTATAAAATACCCTATTTTATAAGGTTATTTACAGAATTTAGGATATAAATGTTTTCTTTACTTAAAAAATTATTCGGCACAGCAAACGATAGAAATATCAAAAAACTATTTTTAGAAATTGAAAAGATTAATTTGCTTGAACCATCGATACAAAAGCTTTCTGATGATCAATTGAGAAATAAAACAGAGCAATTTAGGCAAAGATTAAAAGATGGGGAGTCATTAGATGACCTAACCTATGAAGCTTTTGCTGTCGTACGAGAAGCTGCAAGAAGAGTATATGGAATGAGGCATTTTGATGTTCAGCTAATTGGTGGATTGATATTGCATCGTGGGATGATTACTGAAATGCGTACAGGGGAAGGAAAAACTTTAGTTGCCACATTACCGGCATATTTGAATGCTCTTACTGGTGAAGGAGTACATGTTGTTACGGTAAATGATTATTTAGCAAAACGTGATGCTGAGTGGATGGGGAAGATATATAATTTCTTAGGATTATCTGTTGGGTGTATCGTTGCTAATATCAGTGACAAAGACAGACATGATGCCTATAGAGCAGATATTACTCATACAACTAATAACGAGCTTGGCTTTGATTTTCTCAGAGATAACATGAAATATAGCGAAGACTCTAAGGTACTTCGTCCCTTTAAATTCGCTATTATTGATGAAGTTGACTCAATTTTAATTGATGAAGCAAGAACTCCACTAATTATATCGGGTCCAGTAGATGATCGCTCGGATTTATACACTAAGATTGATAAATTGGTTTGTCAGTTTAAAGATGAAGATTACGAAAAAGATGAGAAATTACGAACCGTTAATCTTACTGAGGATGGTATAACTCATGTAGAATCAATGCTTGTGACCAATAATCTTATTGAACAAGGTTCAAGTCTTTATGATTTTGAGAATTTAAGTTTGGTTCATTATGTCAATCAATCATTGAGAGCCCATATTCTCTTCAATCGTGATGTTGATTATTTGGTGCGTGATGGCAAAGTGATGATTATTGATGAATTTACTGGGCGGGTGATGGAAGGTAGACGTTATTCTGAAGGGTTACACCAATCACTAGAGGCAAAAGAACATGTGCCAATTCAAAACGAAAATCAAACTTTGGCTTCTATTACTTTTCAAAACTATTTTAGGAATTATCCCAAATTATCAGGCATGACTGGTACGGCAATGACCGAAGCTACAGAGTTAAAGGACATATATAATCTTGATGTACTAGCTGTTCCTACTCATAATCCAATCACTAGGATTGATTATGATGACGAAATTTACGGCAATAAACACGATAAATATCAAGCTATTATAAAATTAATACAAGAGTGTTATGATCGCGGTCAACCTGTTTTGGTTGGAACGGTTAGTATAGAGAAGTCTGAAGAAATTTCTAAGTTACTTACCATAAATAAAATAACCCATAATGTTTTAAATGCAAAATTTCATCAACAGGAAGCGTTTATTATAGCTCAAGCTGGACGATTTAAAGCTGTGACTATTGCGACAAATATGGCAGGTCGTGGTACCGATATTATGCTTGGTGGTAATCCGGAAATGCTAATAGAGCAACTTTCTCTACAAAACCTACCTGAGGAACAGTATCAATTAGAAATGATCAAAATAAAGGAGCAAATATCTGAAGAGAAGCAGCGGGTAATAGAGGCTGGAGGGTTATTTGTTATAGGTACCGAAAGACACGAGAGTCGTAGAATAGATAACCAGTTGCGAGGAAGAGCCGGTAGACAAGGTGATCCAGGTAGTACAAAATTCTTCTTGTCTCTAGAAGACGACCTTATGCGTATTTTTGCTTCAGATCGTATTTCTGGAGTCCTAAGAACGTTAGGTTTAAAAGATGGTGAAGCAATCCATCACCCTATGATTAGCCGTTCACTTGAGAAGGCTCAGCAGAAGGTTGAAGGACATAATTACGAGATACGTAAAAATTTATTACGTTTTGACGATGTTATGAACGATCAACGTAAGATAGTTTACGAACAACGCACTGATATCATTGCATCAAACTCTGCCCATGATTTTTTAGCTAGCATGACAAAAGAACTAGTAGAAAAAGTGGTATTAACTTTCATTCCCCCCGGTTCTTATAGGGAAGACTGGGATGTAAATGCTTTAACAGGAGAGTTGCAACGTATTTTTGCTGTAAAACTAAATCAAGAATCTATAACCAAGGCTAATGTCACCGAAATAGAGGTGACATCTAATGTTGTGCAAATGGTAAATGACCTATACCAGGCAAAGAATGAAGCATATAGCGTTGACTTGATGAATGACGCAATTAAATATATTCTACTAACAACTTTAGACCAAGTATGGAAAGATCATTTACATAATTTAGATCATTTACGACAAGGTATATCACTAAGGGCTTATGCTCAGAAAGATCCACTTAACGAGTATAAAAGAGAAGCGTTCAATTTATTTGAACAAATGCTTGATAATTTGAAGGAGCTATTTATCCAGAAAGTTTGTCATCTTCATATGGATACTAGCCACATTAAAAAAGAATCAATGTCTTTGGCAAACAAAACACTGCAAAAGACCATGCGAGAAACTAGGGAAGACCCGGCTTTTAGTAAATATAATGCAGGGATTAGTATTGAAACTCAGCTTAAACCTATTAAAACTCAAGTCAATCCACAGGATAGAATACCATCAGATCAATCAAGTTGGGGAAAGGTGGCTAGAAATGAGATATGTCCTTGTGGTTCCGGTAAGAAATATAAATATTGTCATGGAAGTAATGAATAAACCTCTCCGACAAATTATTTCATTCCCGCTTTCCATTGTCATTCCCGCGTAGGCGGGAATCTAAGACCTCTGCTTTCGCAGGGGTGACACAAAACAGGATTGCTTTGTCGTACTTTAGCACCCCTCGCAATGACGTTTAGGGTGCATATACGTCATTGCGAGACCACGCAAGTAGGTCGTGGCAATCCATCTTTGGTTACTTTTATGGATTGCTTCGTCGACCTACGGTCTTTCTCGCTAATAGACGTTGACCACATACGACTTTTAAACTATTCGGTCTAAACCCGCTTCCTCTTCTAACTTTCAACAGTTGTGCGGCTTACGCCTTCTCGCAATAACGATGTGTTGCAACAGTAATGTACTGAGTTAAGGAATAAAAAAATAACCAATACCGCAAAAATAATGAAAACAGCTATTAGTGGAGCAAAAAAATCTGTTATATATAGATATAACCGAATTTGGAATAATTAGTTATTCTAATTCTTAAACAAAAAATAACTCATGCAAAATAAATCTATTATTACATTTTTTTGGCACCATATAAAACCATATAAATGGTTTTATATGGCTATGCTACTTGCTCCTACTATAAGTAGTTTTTACCCGTCTGCTAATTATTATGCGATTAAATTATTTCTTGATACAATAGCTGGGCAAGAAAATTTAACTTACCAGTTAGTTCTACTGCCGATTGTAATATTCACATCTACACAAGTGAGTTTAGATTTGGTGTGGTGCGTCAGTAACATAGCTGAATGGAAGGCGATACCTTATGTTCGGCGTTCTATATTGCTCCAATCATACGACTATGTTCAGCACCATTCTTATCAGTTTTTCCAGGAAAATTTTACAGGAGCCATCAGCAGCAAAATCAAAGGCATTTTGGATGGGTATGATAAATTTTGGGCGGAAATACATCGCGGATTGCTGAAGAATCTTCTTAAATGTGCTGTAAATCTTTGTACCCTTAGCCTTGTTAACACAAATCTTGGCATATTTGTACTAATATGGTGTAGTTTATACATACCAATTATGTATAAACTCTCAACTAAATTAAACCAACTATCTTGCTTAGAATCCGAAAGCAAGCATTTTATAATTGGACAAGTTGCCGATAAAATTACTAATATTATTTCACTTTTTTCTTTTGCTTCTAGGACAAGAGAATTAAAGGCACTAGATAATAATATATTAAATGATTTTATTCCCAAACAGGTAAAAGCATACAAATATAACTTTAAGATTAAAATAGTAGCTATGTGCTTCTATTTTGCTTTGTTTGGTTTTATTCTCTTCTATATGCTGCATTTAAGAATACATGGCTTAATTTCTGTGGGAGATTTTGCTTTTGTCTTTGGTGTTTCCTTGGTTGTTGCAGACGATATCTGGGATACAACAGTTTCATTGCAGGATTTTGCTAGATCAATGGGTGATTTAAAAAGTGCGTTGTCAATAGTTACTATCAACCAGCAGGATTTGGATAAATTTAGTGCAAGTCCGCTAATAGTTGATAAAGCTATTATTGAATTTAAAAATATCAATTTTGGTTATAACAAAGAGCTGATCTTTAAAGATATGACTTTTTCTATTAGTCCTGGTGAAAAGGTAGGAATAGTCGGTCATTCTGGTAGCGGCAAATCAACACTTATTAATCTCTTGTTACGTTATTTTAAAGTTGCCAATGGTCAAATTTTAATAGACGGACAAAATATTGACAATGTTACTCAGGATTCATTACGACAAAATATCGCGGTAATCCCTCAAGACACTTTGTTATTTCATCGAACGCTGATGGAAAATATCAGATATGGGAACCAAGAAGCAACTGAGGCGGAAGTAATTGAGGCAAGCAAAAAGGCACATATCCATGAATTTATTACAACATTGCCAGAAGAGTATAATACTTATGTTGGAGAGCGAGGTATCAAATTATCTGGTGGACAGCGGCAAAGGATAGCAATAGCGAGAGCTATTCTAAAAGATGCACCTATTTTGATCTTAGATGAAGCAACTTCTGCACTTGATAGTCAAACCGAGCGTTTTATCCAAGATAGTCTTAACTTCCTAATTCAAGATAAAAGAAAGACTGTGCTTGCAATTGCCCACCGCTTATCTACTTTAAAACATATGGATAGGATAATTGTGCTAGATAAAGGGGTAATTATTGAAGAAGGCACACATACTACATTAATTCGTAATAAACATAGTCTATACAAAAAATTATGGAAGTTACAAGAAATTTAGGTTAGTACTACAGTTGTAGTTTAGATGTGAGCATTCACGATTTTTTTGTGATGAATAAAAAAACCTGATCACCAAGAGTCATTGCGAGGAGACCGTAAGGTCAACGAAGCAATCCATTTCTAATCACTTTCCTGGATTGCTTCGTCGGTCTGGCAACCTCCTCGCAATGACATCTTATACTTTAACCTTTTTTCCGTGAACACTCACATTCAATCTACAACTGTAGTATTAGGATATAGTCAATTCAGGAAAATTGGGTAGAAGGAGTGATGGAGCAACGACGTCACCAATTTCTCATCAATTGACTTAATAGCTACATAAACTCTTTTATCTTTTATCAAAAGGCATAAATTCTCTTTGTACATACCCAGTATATAATTGCCGAGGTCTGCTAATTTTTTGTTCTGGATATTCATGCATCTCTTTCCATTGCCCCATCCAGCCGACAGTTCTTGCCATAGCAAACAATACTGTAAACATCTGTGATGGTATACCCATAGCCTGATAAATAATACCAGAATAAAAATCAACATTCGGATAAAGCTTGCGATCGATAAAATATTGGTCATTGAGAGCAATTTTTTCAAGCTCAGTAGCAATTTGTAATAAGGGGTTATTACGGTTCCCTAACTCATCTAATACTTCTTTGCAAGTTTCTCTAAGTACAATTGCTCTTGGATCATAACTTTTATAAACTCGGTGACCAAAACCCATTAATCGAAATGGATCATTTTTATCTTTTGCCCGTGCGATATATTCCGGAATACGGTTTATGGTGCCAATCTCTTTCAACATGTTAATTACTGCCTCATTAGCTCCACCATGGGCTGGTCCCCATAAAGAAGCTATGCCAGTACTGATACAAGCAAATGGATTGGCTCCGGACGACCCGGCTAAACGTACTGTTGAAGTGGAGGCATTCTGCTCGTGATCAGCATGAAGGATGAATATTTTATCTAAGGCATTCTTTACTACCTGATTCACCTTATATTTTTCACAAGGGGTTGAAAACATCATATAGAGAAAATTTTCAGTAAAATCTAGACTATTATCAGGATAGATAAAAGGCTGTCCTATTGAATATTTATATGCCATTGCCGCAATAGTTGGCATTTTGGCGATCATTCTAATAGAAATCAATTCACGTTCATTTTCTTCTACATTTAGAAAATCCGGGTAGAATGCAGATAAAGAGCCTACCACCGCCAGCATAATTGCCATAGGATGATCTGATGGACAAAAAGCCATAAATAAATTTCTAAGCTGCTCATTAATCAAAGAATGATAAGTAATTTTCTGAGAGAAAGATTTATATTGATCAATAGTCGGCAATTCACCATTTAATAGCAAATAGGATACCTCTAAGAAATTACTTCTTTCTGCTAATGTTTTAATATCATATCCCCGATATCTCAATATCCCCTGATCACCATCTATATATGTCATAGCTGATTTACAAGCTGCTGTAGACATAAATCCAGGGTCGTAAGTGAAATAGCCTGTTAATGAATATATACTGCTAACATCAATAACATCTTGACCGATTGAGGCTCTTTTGATTGGTAAATTAAAGGTTTTATCTCCTATTTTTAGTTCAACATTTTCTACTTTCATATATCCTTCATTTTTTCATAATGATGCCAATTTACTATTGCTAACACCTTCTCGGGTTAACCATCATGTTACTATATCATATTTTTATTGTCCACTAATACCAAAATTCTAATTATATTGAGTTATATGTATCTTTATCCAGAGTACCTTCACTATTATCGATAATCAAGGTAATTGTTGCATCACCTGTAATATTAATGGTCGTACGTAACATATCTAATATCCTATCAATTCCAGCGATTATAGCAACCCCTTCAATCGGTAAATTGATCGAAGACAGTACCATAGGTAGCATTATTAAAGAAGCTCCAGGAATGCCAGCTCCACCTATAGACCCGAGAGTTGAGGTAATAATGATTACTAAATAATCATGCAACGCTAAATCTACACCCATCATTTGGGCAAAGAATATAGTGGTAAGAGCTAAATTTATTGCAAACCCATCCATGTTTATCGATGCACCAAGTGGTAATACAAAAGAAGTGCTAGATTCAGATATACCTAGTCGTTCACGACAAACTTGCATAGTAGTAGCAAGCGTTGCTTTACTACTAGAAGTAGAAAAGGCAAGCACTTGATATTCTAGACTTTTTCTATAAAAAGGTAATGGTGATATTCGACAGAATAGATAAATTAACATGCCAAAAATACCATATTGACATATCATGGCAATAACTACCGCAACAACTAATTTGGACAAGCTAATCATTACATCAAAGCCCTGAGTACCAACTATCCAAGTCGTTAAAGCAAATGCACCATATGGAGAAAGCTGAATGATCATTGAGATCATTTTTAACACCACTTTTGATAATATATGAAATAAATTCTTAATTGGTTCAGCACTAATACCCATTTTATTTATCACAAGTCCAAAAAATATTGCAAAGAATACAATTTGTAAAACATTAGAATTGGCAAATGAACCTACTACATTCTCAGGCACAATACTTACAAAAAAGTTAAGTATGTTAAAGGATTTTTCTTGCGGTATAGTTTGTGCAACATCAAAGTTAATATGTACACCATGCCCTGGCTTTAATATAAGAGCAACTGTAATACCAAAAACTACGGCAAAGAAGGTCGTGCCTAAGAAAGCTGCAACCGCCTTTAACCCTACTCTACCAAGAGAAGCAGGGTCATTCATACTAGTTATACCCGCTACTAAACTAAAAAATATTAAAGGAGCAATAATCATTTTTATCAAACGCAGGAAAATATCTCCTAGCGGTTTTATGTAAGATACATATTCAGGAAAATATATACCAAACACTATACCTAAGATTAACCCCAATGTAACTTTTTTCCATAATTTCATTATTATACTTAATTAAATTAAAGAGTGTTTTAAACTTATTTTGCTGATTTCAGGTGAATGTCTATAATAAAAACTAGCTGTACTAACTAATTACAACTCTTTTTACCATAATTGAGTAAATCTTAATTCTAATAAACACTCTCTTAAAATTAGATACTTTGAGTTACCCAGTTTAAGTACGCCGGTAGCCCATCTTGAATGTCGAGCTTTATTATTTGAGGAAGATCATAATTGTGTATATCAATAATCATCTTTTCTATTGCATTGTAGTTATCAGACTTGGCTTTTACTACAATACGAAATTCTGGTACAGAAGATATCTTACCTTCCCATTTAAAATAGCTGACTATATTGTCTACTTGTATGCAAGCAGCTAGATTTGCTTCCAACAAACTAATGGTTAGTTTGTCTACTACTTGCTGGTCATCGGTCGTAGTTAAAATTACACAACATCTTTGTACCACTTATACCTCAACAAAGCAATTAGGTGTTTCAAATAATTTGACTTTTGTAATAAAAAAGGAACTATTAGTAAATAATTTTGGCAATATATCCAACTTTAAGTGTAATGCTATATTTTCTGCCGTTGGATTTTGTTGCATATAATATATTTTCTGACCAGTCCAATCACATATTTTATCTCCTATCTCTTTATCATTTTGATGTAATATAATATTATGATCAAAATTATCATCTATCCAGTTTTTTATTACTGATTTTAGGTAACTAAAATCTACCACCATACCAAGATTATTGGTAACATCAGATCCAGCGGTAACTTCAAGGACATAACGATGACCGTGTAAAAATTGACATTTATTCTTATGCCCGATCACCCTATGAGCTGCATCAAATTCAATTTTACGAGTACATTTTATCATAATTTCTTCTTCAGTATCTTATATTACCCAAAAATATTTTGTCAGCAAGGGTGTAAACGTTATTGTGAGAAACCACTTTAGTGGCGACAAAGCAATCCAAATTTATAGTAATTTTGGTGATTATATATTTTCCCCTATATCAACCAGGATTACACAAACAGGAACAGCAGGGAAATGCCTTTTTAATCTTTCAATATCGTAAACAAGCTGTTCTCGATAAGAAACACCTGTTGACATTTGTTGTTGTAAACTATGACATGGTACTATTTCTAGCCCTACATCAGCCTTATCTTCATTAAAAAAATATGAGAAAAAGCATTATTTAATTCTTTTGGCGAATAAAGCATTTTTCCTTTGCTTGTTTTCTCTTGGCTGACCTTATTTTTCTTTATGTCATTTATCGCTTTTATTGATTCATGAACTTCTTGAAAAATTTTAGGATAATCAACTTGTAAAATTTATCTTCCCCCAAGATGAGAATATTCATAAACTATTTTCATATTATACTGTTTCAGGTTCATAGACGGGTTTATTCATTTCTCTAACCCTAATAATTCCGTTTAATGTTTCTTTAATTCTTTTTCTTGAAATATTTACATATTTTTTATCTATTTCTGCACCTATACATTTTCTGGAATTTTTTAGACTCGCAACAAAAGAACTACCAGAACCAACAAAAGGATATAAAACAATATCATTTTTTTTGGTCATTGATAAAATCAACCTTTCAACTAAACCGACAGGAAATTGACACGGGTGTTCCGTTTTTTCTATATGATTACTTTTTACATTTGGAATATCCCAAACATCTGATGGGTTCTTACCTTTTGGATTGCAAGACAATTCCCCTTTTTTGTTACCTTTAAAATATTTTTTATTAGGATATTTTTGAGGTATCCTAACAGCATCTAAGTCAAAGTAATAATTGTCGGTTTTACTAAACCACATAATAGTTTCATGTCTTCCAGAGAATCTTTTTGAAGCATGTAATCCATGTCCAAAATGCCAAATAACCCTATTTCTCATTTTCATTTTTAATTCTGAAAATATAGGATATAATAAAATATCTAAAGGTATTACTTCTCCATTTTCTACATAATTACCGACCTGCCAACAAATATGTCCATCATCTTTTAGCACTCTATAACACTCATTGATGACTTCTTTTTGCCAATTATAATATTTATTAATATCTAATTTTTTTTCGTATTCCTTACCTATGTTATATGGCGGTGATGTTATTATTAAATTTATACTGTTATCTGAAATCTGTTTTAATAATTTCATACAATCACCTTCAAATAGAATTGCTTGATTATTTAAATCAAAACTATTTTTTAAGATATTATGTTCTTGTTTTTGACAAGGCAATTTATTCACAAATTCACTAAAACTATAATTCTTTTCCTGTATTTCAGGTACTCTAATTGCCTCTTGTGCCATATTCTAGAAAGTTAAAGTTTTTTATAAGTTAATTTAGTATTAGATAAGTTACTTAGAAATTCAACAAATATTCTTTCGAGCAAAACCTATAGCTTTTAGATATTCGCATAGTTTGGTAAAAACTGGTTTTGGTAAAATATTTAGTGTAGAAATTTCAATATATTTATCATTTTTTAATTCAAAAGAAAAAGATGGTGATTGAAATCTTGGTCCATCAATTTCCCTAGCAATTTTTATAAAATTACCTATTACATGACTGTTACAATAATCATACTGATCAATCATTCTTTTTGCCAGCCTATTAATATATGTATCACTTTTGGATGTATAGCTAAGTGCAAGAGCGTTACTCATCATCAATCGTTGACGATGAGTAAAAGGAATATCTGAAGATAGAATAAATTCAACAATAAAATTAGAACGCAGTGTTCTATCAATATTCTTATTATATTGTGCAAGCATTACGACCAAAGCAATTATACTAATTGTTGTGGTATCTGGTTGAATTAAGATAGGTCTAATAACTTCTGTATAATTTTTGATATTGCAAGTAGCCTCGTCAAAATTTACTAATGTCTTGATTCGTTCATAAATAATATCTTTTTGCTGTTCTTCTTCAGGAAGGCAATCAAATCTAACACCTTCTTTTAAACCATAATTTGAAATTATTACCTTTTCTGGTGAAAAGACATTTAACATAGATTGGGCCACTAAAATTGCATTACCATGAATTTTTGACTTGTATTGTGTTTTCAACATATTAACATGAGCCAATCTTTCAAGATATAGTTCAAATTCCTTACGGTTTATTTCAAGGTTATGTAAGTTTTTAAGAGGGTAATGAATAAATTCCATATAAGAACGCCCCATTAATCTTAAAGCCCCTCCTATTAAATATAAATTTGGGCAATGTAATCCTTCAAACTCTTTCTTAATCATTTGACTAATTATATCAATATTGTCAAAGTGAGTATTAGTGACTAAATTAGTGGTTATGCTAGTAGTGATTAGGCTAGTGCCTAAAGGTAGAGACTTTAAAATACCCACCTTTTTATCTTTGATTTGGACAAGCTCAAGACTGCCACCCCCTAAGTCTGCTGCGATACCACAAGCATCATTAATACCAGAAATTAACCCAGCAGCTGTAAGATAAGCTTCACGTTCACCAGAAATAATTTCAATATCAATATTAAACTCTCTCTTAACTATCTCCCTAAATTCTTCAGCTCTTGGATGTCCTCTAAGTACAGCAGTAGCAACGCATTTAACATCTGTGACTGATAACCTATCAAAAATATGTACTAAATATTGTAGTGACAAATATGCTTGATGCTTTACTTCCAAATTATCTAGATTAAGTAAATTAATAATATCACTTTTAAATTTATCATTAAAAATTTCTGGAGCTCCAAGTCTATCACATTCATAAACTACAGCTCTTACGGCATTATACCCAATATCAATAATAGCTGAACGCATAGATATTTATCTTATTTCTTACTTAAAAAAATTAATCTTCTATAGTAGTAGCATCTGTATTGCTAGAATCTACATTCTCTTGTTCCTCATTTACATTATTTTTATTTGGATCATAAGGTTTTTGAGTTGGAATAAATGTAGGGGGTAATAGCCTATTTGTAAAGAACTTATCTTCATAATACTTAATTTTTAAAGATTTTATAGGCGGGAAAGATTCAATTAACACGATTTGCTCATCTTTTGGCAGCTGAATTACTTCTTGAGGTAAAAGCAGAGCTCTTGAAACTTGTGATACATTCTGCGTTCTTGTTGAAATATTAAGATCAAAAAATATTGGTTTACTATATGATCGTTGTTCAACTGTTTTATTACCAACTAGCTGAGATATTAAGTTAGCTGTTTCATAGTTATTAGCTGCAAAAGTAATACGATATGTAGAATTTGACAGAAACGAATTCATACCAGCATCCTCATAAGTTCCTTTGAGCTGTTGAGTATCTTGGATAATCAAGAATAGGCGAACTCTATATCCCCTGAAGAAGGCGATACCAGCCTTAAATGTTTCCATTTTTCCTAAAGTAGGAAATTCATCAAGTAAGAACATCACACCATAAGGCTCTTCTTTTAGATCAGGCATTTTACGACTTAAAAATTCTGTAGCTTGCTGGTAAAAAACCTGCATCAGTTTTTGCAAACGTTGTATGTTATCAGGAGTTAGACCAACATACACTGTTGTTTTAATCTTTTTAAACTCAAGTATATTAAAGTCAGATGAGGCAGTAGCAGCATCAATAAGGGGATTTGCCCATAATTCTAAGGAGGAGTTCATTGTTGAGATAACACCTGAACGTTCTTTATCTGCTTTTTGTAAAAATGCTGCTATATTCATATAGGCAACAGGATGTATTACTTTGCCTAAAGTATCTAGAACTACTGCTAAATTATACACTACGTCATCACTACGCATTGTTCTTACCACTTCGCCAAAAGATTTAGTTTTTGTCGGATCAGCAATTAAGTATAGTACCACACCGAGAAATAAACTGCGTGCCTCATTATTCCAAAAATCTTTTTCAGGCATAATCAGATTTGAGATTTTTTGTACGTCATCCACCATTTGACCTGGTTTGGTACTTACCCAATCTATCGGATTGTAACAATGAGTTATCCCATCAGGATTTGATGGCTCCCAAACAAAAACACGTTGCCCTTGTTTTTGCCGCCACCCACTTGTAAAACCATGATTCTCTAGCTTAATATCATGCACTATTATAGAATGTTCCCAAAATAATAAATTGGGAATAACAAATCCTACACCTTTACCTGAACCGGTTGGAGCAAAAAGTAAAGCATGTTGAAACCCATCAGCAACAAAATACCCACCACTATTAGTACCAAGTAACATACCATGTTTTGCACGTAAATTAGCTCTACTTATATCATCTTCAGTAGCCCAACTAGCATCACCATAAACTTTTTCTGCCTGAGTAAAAAATTGTAAACTTTTTATTCTTTTGAAATTCTTCCAGTAGAATATGATCACTATAATTGTTGGCATAGTCAGGGCTAGTATTAACTTAATTTTCAAGTAATTATATGCTTGAAGATCTAATTGTGACCATACACTAACTAACCAATAAAACCACTTATAAGCTATGTCTATGGCTACTAAGTCAATATTTAGGGCTCTAGTTTCGTTAGTAATAAATGCAACTATCGCTCCACTTACCCATATCGTACAAAATATTACCAATGGGTGTATTATAGCATGCCCTAAAATGTTACGAGTAAGTTTTTGTATTTTATGCCATTCCATCGTTAGCCTTGCCTATTCTTACTATAGTATATTTCTGAGACATATCTTTTACCGCCACTACCTCGTTTTAATTGTACCACAATATCGACGACCGCTAATATATATTTTTTTACCTCATCCGGTGGCATACCTAAACTAGCTTGCATAACCATTAACTTAAGTTGTTCTATAGCCATGGCTGGTGTATCAGCATGTAAAGTAGATATAGAACCAGGATGCCCTGTATTAATGGCTCGTAAAAAACTAAATGCCTCAGCTCCCCTAAGTTCACCAACAATAATTCTATCAGGTCTTAGACGTAAACACGCCTCAATCAAATCCTGAGTAGTAACTTTTGCACGACCTTGCCCCCCTTTTGAAGCTAGGAGATGTAATTTATTAGGATGGCTTGTTAGAATTACCTCTCGTGCATCTTCCACAGTAATTAATCGCTCACTACTTGGAATTTCTGCTAAGGCAGCGTTAGTAAAGGTTGTTTTACCAGTTGATGTTCCACCACTAATAATAATATTTTTCTTAGAAATTACCGCATGCCGAATAAATTCTTTAATTTTATTTTCTTTCAGATAGTTGTTTAATACTTCTTCATTCTCGTCAATCAATTCCCCTGTAGATGTTGAATCAAAAGCTCCCATCTTGTCATATTGATCTAGCGTAAGACTCATTGCACTACCTTTCCTGATAGCATAGCCAACATAACCCGGTTCACAAGCAGGAGGAAATACTACTTGAATACGGTAACCATTGGGTAATGAGGCGGAAAGTAAAGGTCTTTCTTCGGAAATTATCTGATCAGTTGACTGAGCTACTAACCTACCAAGTGATATAAGATGTTCGAAATCAAGCTCAGGTACCAATTTACAAAATTGATCTCCTTTCTTTTCAACCCATACTTCTCCTGGTTTGTTTACCATGATCTCATTAATACCATCTTCTGCAAATAATTCTTTAAATGGTAATAAAAAAGTCTCTAATGCCGCAAAATTATCACTCATTTTATTAATCTTGATTTTCTTAGTACAGCTTGAGGAAATTTATAATCTTTATTAACATAAATTTTTATTAACGTACCTTGATCTATGGTAATAGTTGGTTTAAATGCCTGTTGCTTCATCATATCTTTCACAGTATTGCTAACATCCGTAAATGCTTGTTTTGAAGCTGCTTGTGCCTGAGTTGGAGTGCTAGCATTTGCCGTACTAGATAACAAACTAGCTGCTGCACTAGTTACTGCACTCATTAATGCTATAAGTCTTTGACCAGGTTGCGAGCCAGTTGGATTACGAGCAATATTGCAAGCCTGCATCATTGAAATATATGCCGTTGAGCTTTTATCAGTAATGGCATTCATCACATTAGTACATATCTGTGCAATTTTAACATCCTCAGTACCGGAACTATTATTAATACTTTGTGCCAAATTCTGTATATTAACAGCGATAGCAGTATTAGCAGCAGTAGCTTGTGCATTAACTGGCGGAGCTACCACTTTGTCAAGAGCATTGGCAAGTACAATATTAAATGCTGATGATAATACAGCATTGGTTAACCGCTCTTTAAATTTATTATCTACTCTTCCTTGTTCGCCTGGTCTTCCAAGATTATCAACAGCCAAAGCATCTAAATTAATGGTATAACCGCTTGATAGATCAATACGATTCCATATTATGGAAATTCGACCATACGCTCCATCAGTACCAGTTGCATAAACACCAAAAATCTTTGACCCTTTAGGAATTAAAATAATTTTCTCCTTTTCAGAGAATACATCTCTGCTAATTATTGCTCTTATTTCTCCACCTAAATCACTATTAATAGCGGTCTCTAATACTGCTTCCATTATCTTGCCACGAGCAAGAACAAATGCCATATTTCCCCGATCTTGGAAATTTGCTTCTTCGGCAATTTGATCCGGTGTTTTTTTCTCTGGGACTCCTGCAATTAATACTATAGCAGATTTTCTCTTTGCTTCACGACGGTTCTTTTCCTCCTCACTTTCAGTTAATTTCCCAGGAAGAGCTGTTGGCGTAACGGAAGGAAGAGTAACTTTGTCAGCACTATTATTCTCTCCAGTAGGTAAAGCAACTTGAGGGAGAATAGGTTGTGGAGGAGGTGGTGGTGGTGGTGGACGCTCCGCAGGGGCTTCAAGCTTAGGGGCTTCTGGTAATTTTGGAATTTCTGGTATATTTTTAGAGTTATCTTGTGTCGGTTTAGTAATATCGGTAGGTGCTGACGGAGCTACTACTACCTCCTCTGGTTTATTATCACTAATAAAAAGTTTAAAAAAAATAAATATAAAAACAGCAGAAATGACAAGCAAAATCGCAATACTTTGCTTAGGATTAGTGGCAACTTTTGATAGCTCATTTTGAACTTCTGGTATATCTTGTTCCTCTGCACCAGTTGCATTGACTTGAGAAGTAGTATTATCTTGTTCTGACATGTTAAATTAATATCAATTTATAAAAAAAATCATCTATAACTAACCCAAGAAGGTTTTAGCTGGATAATGTTTGTCATCCCCGCTTCGGTGAGGAATCTAGCCCCCGCACCGAAGCAGGGGTGACACCTACTTACTATTGTCATTCCCGCGTAGGCGGGAATCTAAAAATAGAGCCAAAAAAGCCCTGAGATATTATAGATTTCCGCTTACGCGGGAATGACAACTTACAATTGCTTCGTCGTGCTTTAGCACTCCTAACAATGATGCAAGGTTTACTATAACTAAATGCCAATCGATTAGCACTAACAATAAAATTATTGTAAAGTACTAAAGGTTTTCTTAGGATAATAAAACCTAACTACATACACTAAATCCTTTTCGCGTCCTTCTTCCAATTCTTTGGATACCACATCGAATTGGTAAGTTCTTTTATTAGTTATTATAGTCATATTTGTTCTAATGTTTTTTTCCAACGGCTTAATGAACAATCTGTTTGCCAACGGAGTCATTTTCCAAGCATATGACTCTCCAAGAACAATATTTTGTATTTCCTCATTTTTGGCAAATTCTATACTTGACTGAAACCCAAAATGCAGAACTAATAAATAAACCTCATTAGGATTATGTATATAAGTTTTAATTCTGTTATCAGTAGTTATTGCCAGGTCATCTAAATCATTACCTACATGCATATTACTTGTATCAGCATTGGCAATAACCGAATGCAATAATATTATTGCTGTAAAAAGAAGTCTAGCTATTATCATCATCTACCCTGTAATCATTAATTTGAAAGCCTACTGGATTAATATCTCGGTCTATATCTGTTAATTCCATTGGAATATATGAAAAACTTACCACTGCTATTTTATTAAAAACCTTTCTATCACCTGCTGTTTCATTAATAGAAAACCTAATCATATATTTATTTTTATTTTCTTGTAAATTTTCTTGTAATTTTGACCAAGATTTAATTAGTAAGAAAGTTGTGTTATTTTGACCATACATTAAAACTGGATCTATATCTTTATTTTTTATGTAGCCAAGATAGTTATAATATACTGAATTTGAAGATAATAACCTAACCCTTCTACGTGCTTCAGTATCAAAATCAACAGGATTATATGTTTCCCTAGCTATTAAATATTTTTTAATAAAATATCTTGAAAGAGCATCATTGCCACTTAATATCTCCGAAGATATTGGATTAACAATCGTTGCCATACCTGTACTATTATCAATTTGGATAACAAAAGGGCTAAACTCTCTTGAATTTATCACTATAGTTACCGCTGCTATAGATGCCATTACTAAAAGTATCAGTAATATAGATATTACCAACAAGATATTACGCTGTACAATGATTTTATCAGATCTTTCTTCGTACCAATTCCTAGTAATTTTAACAGAGTTACCAGACTGAACATTTTTAGGTTCTATCGTAGGATTGGTAGGTGATTTCAGTGTATTTAATATATTAGCTAATTTAAACATTGTGATTATAACTTATTTCATTTTGTAATATAACCTGAATTCGATATAACAAGTTATGGTAAAATCTGTTATATCTATAAATATAGCAGATTTTTCTGCTCCACTAATAGCTGTTTTCATTATTTTTGCGATATTGCTTATTTTTTATTCCATAACTAGTTAATATAATAATCCTTGTCACTACAATTATACACTAATTTGCAATGTACACTAATAGGATTTTGAATAAAATTTAATATTACTTCTTACCACTACCAAAGGAATAAATTAATTTACCTATCAAGGATTCAATATTAACCGCCGACTGAGTGTATTTTATCTGCTCACCTATCGCCAAATTTTCTTCAGACGAACCTGGAGTTACAGATATATATCTACTACCAAGTATTCCACCTGTAACTATTGCTATACTAGTGTCTTTAGGTAACTTTATATCGTTATTGATGCAAATCGTTAATAAGGCAAAAAAACTACTCTTATCTAAAGTTATATCAATTACTGATCCGATTTTTACACCAGCTAACATCACGTCACTTCCCCTGACTATCCCTTCAGCGTTTTGAAAATTTGCTTTAAGCATATACCCAGATTCGACTCTTGATGAGTTGCCAATTTTATAAGCAAAAATAAAAAAACCTATAGCAACTACTATTACTATAAAGCCAACTAAAGTTTCTATAACATTCTGTTTCATTATTTTGATTCACCTAAATTTGATTCGTCTAAAGGTTGCCACCTACTATATTCGGCTTTGGTTGTCTTGTTTTTTACTATCTTATGCGACAAGCTAGTACCAGTGATATTAGGAAGATAATCTTGTTGCCAGTCAAATTTATCATTAGACCTCTTGCCTAACTCTACTTCTGCTGGTAATTTGTACGTCGATGCGGTACTCGAATCCTCACGTACACTAGAGTACGCTGCGGTTCTGCGTTCCGCGTCTCCTTCAAATTCCTCAGCATAAGCGAGTTTTGCAAGAGGTCTATTATTGATTGGCACTTCATTGATCATATAGTGCAGCCAAGCATGCCACATAGGCGGAACTTTTGATGCTTCTACTTTACCTTTATAAACCACCTGTCTTCTAGCTTGACCTAAATAATCAAGCTTTTTACTTTCGTAATATTTGTTACCAAATTGATCTTTCCCAATTTCCTTAGAGAAAATAGATATAAAAAAATTATCTATGAATGACATTTGAGCATTTTTATAGCAGTTTCTTTTCCTTTGACAGCCAGACTATCGGCTATCTGATTTCCCTTATTATTACCATGACCTTTAACCCAATTCCAGATAATAGAGTGTTTACCTAGTTCGTCGTACAATTTTTTCCATAAATCAACATTCTTGATAGGATCATTGTTGTTTTTATGCCAGTTATTTTTTACCCAGGTGTTAATCCACTGAGTTATTCCAAGCTGTAAATACTTACTATCTGTATAAAGTTCTACACAGCATGATTTTTTAAGAACTTTTAACGCTTCAATTGCTGCTGTCATTTCCATGCGATTATTAGTGGTGTGTAGCTCATGACCAAATATCTCCTTACAAACTCCATTAAATTGTAACAATGCCCCCCAACCGCCTGGTCCAGGATTACCTGAGCAAGCTCCATCAGTATATATAACAACTTTAGGAATACTCAAACTATTTTGTAGAATAGTTTGCAAATTGGTTTTACAAAAAGGTATGGTACTCATATTCTTGCCTCTTATTTTATATATAGTCAATTGATGAGAAGTTGGGGACGTCGTCCCACAACTGTTGAAAGTTAGAAGGTAAAGCGGGTTTTAGATAGGTTTTCTGTCATTGCGAGACCACGCAAGTAGGTCGTGGCAATCCATCTTTGGTTACTTTTATGGATTGCTTCGTCGACCTAAGGTCTTTCTCGCTAATAGACGTTGACCACATACGATTTTTAAACTATTCGGTCTAAAACCTCTTCCTCTTCTAACTTTCAACAGTTGTGGACGTCGTCACTCGTCGCTCACCTATTACTTATAGGCGAGTCCCATCATTCCTGCTACCCAATTCTCCTGAAATAATTGTATGGATCTACCCTATATACAGAATGAGAAGCATATGCTAATCTTCTAGGATAGGAAATGAATCCTAAACAACAATAAGGAGGTTCATATGGAAGTTACCACAATTGGTATAGATATTGCAAAAAACGTCAATTCGGGATAAGGGATAAGAAAAAATAAAGGAGATATAGGAGTTGCAAGGAGTTAATGCCTGTGATAAATGTTTTTTTGGAAAAAAAA